>NZ_LZJD01000124.1:0-71606 GCF_001666875.1 Mycobacterium sp. E802 | reverse complement strand
TGAGCGTCAACGTGTGCACAAAAGAGGAGAAGGCGGCGATCGCCGAGATGATCGGCGGCTTCCGATTTTCGACCAGCTTCGGGACCACGCTGTCGCGCCTGGTGCGGCACGGCATCGGGGTCCACCACGCCGGGATGCTGCCCAAGTACCGGCGGCTGGTCGAACAACTGGCGCAGGCCGGGCTGCTCAAGGTGATCTGCGGCACCGACACCCTCGGGGTGGGCATCAACGTGCCGATCCGCACCGTGGTGTTCTCGGCGCTGTCCAAATACGACGGCACCCGGATGCGGTTGCTCAATGCCCGCGAGTTCCATCAGATCGCCGGGCGGGCCGGGCGGGCCGGCTACGACACCGCGGGCACCGTCGTGGTGCAGGCGCCCGACCACGAGGTGGAGAACCTCAAGCAGTTCGCCAAGGTGGCCGACGATCCGAAGAAACGTCGAAAGCTGGTGCGCCGCAAGGCACCCGAAGGCATGGTGCCGTGGGGCGAGAACACCATGAACCGGTTGATGGACGCCGCGCCGGAGGCCTTGACCAGCAACATGCGGGTGTCGACCGCGATGATCCTCGACGTGGTGGACCGTCCCGGTGACCCGTTCGAGGCGATGCGCCGCCTGCTCACCGACAACCACGAGCCGCGCAAGCGTCAGTTGAAACACATCCGCGAGGCCGTCGGCATCGCCCGGTCCTTGTTACAGGCCGGGGTGATCGAGCATCTCGACCAGCCCGAACCCGATGGCCGCCGCTACCGGCTGACCGTCGACCTGCCCGACGATTTCGCGCTGAACCAACCACTGTCGACGTTCGCGCTGGCCGCGGTCGACGTGCTGGATCCCAAGTCGGAAAGCTATGCGCTGGACGTGGTTTCGGTGATCGAGGCGACCCTGGAGGACCCGCGCCAGATCCTGGCCGCGCAGCTGAACAAGGCGCGCGGCGAGGCAGTGGCCCAGATGAAGGCCGACGGCATCGAGTACGACGAGCGCATCGAGTTGCTCGACGAGGTCACCTACCCCAAACCGCTGGCCGAGCTCCTGGAGCACACCTACGAGGTGTACCGGCAGACCAATCCGTGGGCGGCCGACGGGCACCTGTCCCCCAAGTCGGTGGTGCGTGAGATGTGGGAACGGGCAATGACGTTCCGCGAATACATCAGCGTCTACGGGCTGACCCGCTCCGAGGGCGCCGTGCTGCGCTACCTGTCGGATGCGTTCAAGGCGCTGCGCTCCGGTGTGCCCGCCGCGGCCCGCACCGAGGAGCTCGCCGACATCGTCGAATGGCTCGGCGAATTGGTACGCCAGGTGGACTCCAGCCTGCTCGACGAATGGGAACAGCTCACCAGCCCCGATCAGCCGCACGATGTGCCGGTGGCCATGCCGGCCCGGCCGCGCCCGCTGACCGGCAACGAGCGGGCCTTCACCGCGATGGTGCGCAACGCGTTGTTCCGGCGAGTGGAGTTGTTCGCCCGGGCCCGCTGGGACGAGCTCGGCGCGCTGGATGCCGCGTCAGGTTGGACCGCCGATCGGTGGGCCGAAATCGGTGAGGAGTATTTCGACGAACACGCCGAGGTGGGCACGGGAGCGGACGCGCGTGGGCCGGCGTTGCTGATCTTCGACCGGCAGCCGCAGGTGTGGCGAGTTCGACAAATCCTCGATGATCCTGCCGGAGATCACGATTGGGGCTTCGACGTGGAAGTGGACCTCGCCGCCAGCGACGAGGAAGGCGCTGCGGTGCTGCGTATCGTCGACGCCGGGCGGATGAGATGAACAAAGGAACCGTGAAGCACGTGCCAGCTGACGATCACGACGTCGAAGTGCAGTCCGAACAGAGCTATGTCGACGGGCTGTACACCCGCCTGGACGCCGAACGCATCCGGGTGCGCGACCGCTACCGCACCGCGCTGCGCGAGCACGGCGGGTCCGCGGTGGAACGCGACGCCGAGGTGCGGGCGTTGGCCAAGGAGGCCAACCGGCTCGACGTGGCCGACAACGGTCTGTGTTTCGGTCGGCTGGAAACCGTTGACGGGGAACGCCTTTACGTCGGTCGACTGGGGATCTTCGACCGCGACAACGACTTCGAGCCACTGCTGCTGGATTGGCGCGCACCATTGGCCCGGCCGTTCTACACCGCGACCGGCGCCCACCCCGAAAACATGCGAAAGCGCCGCCAGTTCCGCACCCTCGGGCGACGCGTACTCGATTTCACCGACGAGGTGCTGGGCCGCCCCCACGAGGGCGATCACGGCGATGCCGCACTGCTGGCCGCGGTCAACGCCCCACGCGGTGCAGGCATGCGCGACATCGTCGCCACGATCCAGGCCGAGCAGGACGAGATCATCCGCAATGAGCACACCGGGGTGCTGGTGGTCGAGGGCGGCCCGGGCACCGGCAAGACCGTGGTGGCGCTGCACCGGGTGGCCTATCTGCTCTATACGCACCGGGAGCGGATCGAACGCCACGGCGTGCTCGTGGTCGGGCCCAACGAGGCGTTCCTGAACCACATCGGCCGGGTACTGCCCTCGCTGGGGGAATCCGATGCGGTGTTCATGACCCCCGGCGACCTGGCTCCCGGCCTGCACGTCACCGCCGAGGACGCGCCCGAGGTGGCCGCGATCAAGGGGTCACTGAAGATCCTCGACGTGCTGGCCGCCGCGGTCGCGGACCGGCAGGAGGTCCCCGACGAGCCGATCTACATCGAACTGCCCGATGTCACCGTGCGCATCGACGCCGAAACCGCGCAGTGGGCCATCGAAGAGGCCCGAGAGACTGGACTCCCGCACAACGAGGCGCGGGCGACGTTCCGTGACATCGTCACCTACGTGCTCACCGAACGCGCCGTCGCTCGTATCGGTAAGGGGTGGCTGACTCGTGCGGACAAGGCGGCGTGGGAGGAGCTGCGGGCCAGCGTGGTCAGCGAGCTCGACGACAATGCCGCGTTCGCCGAGGCACTCGATGCGCTGTGGCCGATCCTGACCCCGGAAAGCCTGCTCACCACGCTGTATTCGTCACCCGATCGGCTGAAGGCGGCCGGGGCGGATGCCCGGTTCTTCCGCGCCGAAGGAGACGCCTGGACCGTCTCGGACGTGCCGCTGCTCGACGAGCTGGTCGACGTGCTGGGGCGCGACAAGGCCGCAGATGAAGCCGCCGAGCGCGAACGCCGCGAGGAAGCCGCGTACGCCGCAGGGGTGCTCGATCTGATGATCGCGCGTGAAGATCTGATGGACGACGAGGACCACCTTTTGGCCAGCGACTTGATCGATGCCGAGGACCTGGCCGACCGGTTCGCCGAACGCGATACCCGCGAACTCGCCGAACGTGCTGCGGCCGACCGGGACTGGACCTACGGTCATGTGGTGGTCGACGAAGCCCAGGAACTGTCCGAGATGGACTGGCGGGTACTGATGCGTCGTTGCCCGCGCCGGTCCTTCACGATCGTCGGTGACCTGGCCCAGCGTCGCTCGGCGGCCGGCGCCCGGTCGTGGGGCGACATGCTGGAGCCGTACGTGCCGGGCCGGTGGATCTACCGGACGCTGTCGGTGAACTACCGGACCCCGTCCGAGATCATGTCGGTGGCCGGTGCGCTGCTGGCCGAGTTCGCCCCCGGGGTCACCCCGCCGGAATCGGTGCGGGCCGCCGGCGTGCAGCCGTGGTCGCGAAAGCTGACAACAGCCGAGATACCGGCGGCTGTCGAGGAATTCGTGCGCGACGAGGCCACCCGCGAGGGTACGGCCGTGGTGATCGGGCCGCCCGAGGTGCCCGGAGCGGTGGCCCCGTCGGACACCAAGGGTCTGGAGTTCGACGCGGTGCTCGTGGTGGAACCCGCCCGCATCCTGGCCGACGGTGACCGGGGCGCGGCCGAACTCTACGTCGCGCTCACCCGCGCCACCCAGCGCCTCGGCGTGCTGCACACCGAACCGTTGCCCGCTGCGCTGAACGGACTCGTCGATGCCTGACACCACCTGCGCGATCGTCGGCGGCGGGCCCGCGGGGATGATGCTGGGGCTCATCCTGGCCCGGTGCGGGGTCACGGTCACGGTGCTGGAGAAACACGCCGACTTCCTGCGCGACTTCCGCGGCGACACAGTGCATCCGAGCACCATGCGGATGCTCGACGAGCTGGGGCTGTTCGACGAGTTCAGCAAGATCGGCTACAGCAAGGTGGAGAAGGCCGAATTTGCGGTCGGCGGCCGGGCGCCGGTGACCCTCATCGACTTCCGACGGTTACGCCAACCCCACCCCTATGTGGCGATGGTGCCGCAGTGGGACTTTCTGGATCTGTTGGCCGACGCCGGTCGGGAGGAATCCAACTTCACCCTGCGCATGCAGACCGAGATGACCGGCCTGCTGCGGGACGGCGAGCGGATCACCGGTGTGCGTTACACCGGTCCCGACGGCGACGGTGAGTTGACCGCCGACCTCACCGTGGCCTGCGACGGGCGTTGGTCGCTGGCCAGGCGCGAGGCCGGATTGACGCCCCGGGACTATCCGGTGCCCTTCGACGTGTGGTGGTTTCGGGTGCCACGCACCGAGGACGGTCAGTACTCGCTGATCCCGCGCACCGCTCCCGGGCGGGCGCTGATCATGATTCCTCGCACCGGGTATTTCCAAGTGGCATACCTGATCCCGAAAGGCAGCGACGCCGAACTGCGGGCCCGGGGCCTCGACGCGTTCCGGGCCGAGTTGGCCCAACTGATCCCCGAAGCCGACCCGCACGCCATCTCATCCTTCGACGACGTCAAGCACCTCGACGTCCGACTCAACCGCCTGTCGCGGTGGCATCGCGACGGCCTGCTGTGCATCGGCGATGCCGCCCATGCCATGTCGCCGGTCGGCGGCGTCGGCATCAACGTCGCCATCCAGGATGCCGCCGCGGCCGCGCGCCTGCTGTACGAGCCGCTGCGCGAACACCGGGTCACCGAGTCGGACCTGGCGGCCGTGCAACGGCAACGGCAGCTTCCGACCGTCATCACCCAAGGGTTCCAACGCATCCTGCATCGTCAGGTGTTGCAGCCGGTGATGGCCGGTGGCGAGATCGTCCCGTCCGGGCTGTTCCTGATGATCGTGCGCCGGTTCCCCCAACTCACGACGATCCCGGCCTACCTGGTGGGCACCGGGGTGCGTCCAGAGCACGTCGCCGGACCGGCCCGACGGTAGGTACCGGCGTGGGTGGCAAACAGAATCCGGAGCAACGCCGACGCGAATTATGCGACGCGGCAATCACTCTGCTGGCCCGTGAGGGGATCAAAGGCGTCACACATCTGAAGGTGGACCGCAAGGCCGGGATGCCTGACGGAACCACGTCGTTCTACTTCCGGACCAGCGCGGCGCTGGTGCGTGCGGTGGCCAACCGAATCGCCGACCTCGATCTGGCCGACCTCACCGCGGCAACCCGAACGCGACGCCACGGCGAGTCGCCGGCGGCCGGCCTGGCCCGGCTGGTCGTCCAATCCGGCGTCGGGCAGCGTCTGGTCCGCAGCAAGGCCCGTTACGAACTGGTCATGCCGGCCAGCCGTGACGCCGCCCTGGCCGAGGCGTTCAGCCACAACCAACGCCGGTTCTTCGAGCTGCACCGTGACGTGGTGGCCGCTCTCTGTCCGGCCGACACCGATCCGCACCTTGTCGACGAAAAAGCTTATGCGCTGCTGACTTTCATCAGCGGGCTGATGCTGGCCCTGGCCCGCGGAGACCGGACCATCAACTCCGCCGAACAACTGCAGACCATCATCACCTCGATCGTCGCGTCAGTGCCTGCCGCGTCACATCGCGAAGGAGTAGCCGCCGTTGACCGGTAGCGTCTGCCCGGTGATCCAGGACCCGTGGTCGCTGGCCAGCAGCACCGCCAGATAGGCGACATCTTCGGGCAGACCGGGTCTGCGGATCGGGTACCGCGACAGGATTGCCTTCGCCTGAGGAGAATCGGCCATCTCGGCCCACAGCGGTTCGGTCAGCGGGGTACGCATGGTGCCCAGGGCAATGTTGTTGGCCGTGATGCCGTAGCGCCCGTTCTCCAGGGCGATCGAGCGGGTCAGACCGGCGGCGCCGGCCTTGGCCGCCGCATATACCGCGCCGCTGGCATCCCCGGTCCGTCCGGCGTCGGAGACGATCGTCACCACCCGGCCCCACTGGCGCTCGACCATCCCCGGCAGCACCGCACGCGTGCAGTGCAGCACGCCATAGAGATTCACCCGCAGGAACGGATCCCAGTCGCTCGGAGCGCTTTCGGCGAACGGCATCCGCGCGGCGAAGCCCTCGGCCCCGGCGTTACCCGCGTTGTTGATCAGGATGTCGACCGGCCCGGCCCCGGTAATTGCCTGCGTGGCCGCCTCATAGTCGGTGACGTCGAACGGCACGGCGACCGCCTCACCGCCGGCGGCACGCAACTCGGCGGCAACCTCCTCGGCGCGGTCCCCGCGCAGGTCGTTGATCAGCACCGTGGCGCCGGCGGCACCGAATGCCTCGGCCAGCCCGCGGCCGACTCCCTGGCCGGCCCCGGTGATCAGCACCCGGCGAGGTGAGAGATCGAATTGCAGCGTCATCGTCGGCCAGGTCTCCTGTATTTCGGTGGGTTTGAGACAACGTACCGCACCATTTCTCTATATATGTAGAGTCTGGTACGGCTGACCCGCACAGCATCGAACGGAGCCCGAGTGAAATTCATCTTCAACTTGCCCCACATGCTGCGACTCAAGGCGATGATGCAGCCGTGGGAGGCCGACGTCACCGGCGCCGACCAGACCCGCATGGCCAAACGGGCCGACGAACTGGGCTACGACATGATCGCCGCGCCCGAACATTTCGTGATCCCGCGCGACCACGTCGAACTGTCCGGACCCCACTATCTGCAATCCACCGTCGCTCAGGCGTACCTCGCCGGAGCTACCACCTCCATCCGGCTCAACTCGTGCATCACGGTCCTGCCCTTGCAGCACCCGATCGTCCTGGCCAAGGCGTTGGCGACGGCCGACTGGATGAGCAGTGGCCGAATGATGGTCACCTTCGGAGTCGGTTGGCTGCAACGGGAATTCGAGTTACTGGGCGTGCCCTTCCAGGAGCGCGGCCGCATGGCCGACGAGTACCTGGCCGCGATCGTCGAGCTGTGGACCAGTGACAATCCCCGGTTTGAGGGCCGCTACGTGTCGTTCGACGACATCGCCTTCGAACCCAAACCGATTCAGAAGCCGCACCTTCCGGTGTGGATCGGCGGTGACGCCGACGCTGCCCTGAAACGGGCGGCCAAGTACGCCAGTGGATGGTGGTCTTTCCTCACCCCGCCCGAGCAGCTGGCCGAGCGCGTCGAATTCATCAAGTCGGCACCGGGTTACGACGGCCGGCCCTTCGACGTCGTGCACGGTATGGCGACCCGGCGCGTCGGTGAAGGCCATACCGTCCGTGAGGATCCCGATGCCCGGTCCGGGATGAGTGCCCAGGAGCTCGTCGACCGGTTGTGCTGGCTCGCCGAGCAGGGCGTCACCGTCAGCGCGGTGCCGCTGCCGGCAGTCCGCGGTGTCGACGAGTACCTCGACTATGCCCAATGGGTGATCGAGGAGATCAAACCCAAAGTGCCCTAGCCGCCCCCTACCCTGAGAAGGTTCACCACGAGGAGGAAATCCGATGAGCGATCACGACGTCCGCATGATCATCCTGTCGACCGACGACCTCGACGAATCCATCCGGTTCTACAGCGAAACCCTGGGCATGCCACTGAAGTTCCGCGACGGTGCCCACTTCGCCGCGCTCGACGGCGGATCTCTGACCCTGGCGCTGGCCACCTCCGTCGACCATCCGATCCCGGGCCAGGTCGTCGTCGGGATCAAGACCGCCGACGTGGACGGTGCGGCCAAGGCCATCGAGGCCAGCGGCGGCGGAATCATCAAGCATCCCTACGACGATGCCCATGAACGCCGCGCGGTGGTCTACGACAACAAGGGCAACGGCCTGGTGTTCTACAGCCCGCTGGCTCGCTAACCGCTCGGAAGCCCGCTGGCGCGCTGAAGCCTCAGCCGGACGACGCCGCGGCGAGCAGAGTTTCGGCCAGCCGGGCCGCAGCCGGGGTCATCCGCTCGGCCCGTGGTGCGGCCAAATAGACCTGCCATGTCGCCGGATCACGGAGGGCGACTGTCCGTAGATCGTCGAACCGCCGCGCCTCCGAGGCCGGCATGAACGCCGTGCCCAGGCATTGCCGACGAGTTCGGCGATCACGGCGAACCCGGCCGGCACCTCGTACTGCGTTCTGGGGGCCACCCCGGCCCGGTGAAAAGCGTCGTCCATCCAGACCGAACTCGGGTGGGAACCCGACGAGATCCTCGTCGGCCAGATCCGCCAGATCGAGACGACGTCGCCGAGAGAGCGGATGATCGTCGCGGCAGACGAACACCATCTTCTCCTCGAACAACAACGTCATGTCGAGCCCGGTGGGAAAACGGTTCGGCAGTGACACCAGCGCCAGATCCAGCGAGCCTTCCAGCAGCGCCGACAGGTAGGCCGACGCGCCGGACTGGCTCAGCCGCAAGCGCAACCGCACGAACGGGTGGGCACGGTGAAAGTCACCGAGCGCGCGGGCGACATCGACCGGCCCGTAGGAGATCAGCGACCCGAATTCGACGGTGCCCATGAGAGCTCCGCGAAACTTGCCGGTGGATTCGGTTGCGGCGCGGGCCGCGTGCAACACCTCGAGGGCGTGCGGCCGGAAGGCTTCACCTGCCGCGGTGAGGCTGATCCGTTGCCGCGACCTGTCGAACAACGCCACCCCGAGCTCACGCTCCAGCTTCGCGATCGACGACGACAATGCCGACTGCACCACGTGTGCCCGCTCGGCGCCACGGGTGAAACTCATCTCACCGGCCACCGCGATGAAGTGTTCAAGCTGACGTAACTCCATGGCTAGAACCTATCGATTTGGTGGATGAGACTCATCAGATCCAATCGTTGGACTTGATGTGTACCCGCAGCGTGAAATGGACCGATGGTGACAGCGTTGAGTAGAAGGCATTTCGGCTTCCTGACGGCAGCCGCCGCTGGGGCGGCGACACTGGCGGCCTGTGGCGGCGCCCCGACACCGACGTCGCCGTCCGGACCACCCGCCAAGCCGTCGCACACCATGAACCCCGTCAAGCAGATCGATGCCGGCGAACTCGATGTCGGCTACACCGACGCCGGCCCTGCCGACGGACAACCAGTGATCCTGTTGCACGGCTGGCCCTACGACATCCACAGTTATGCCGACGTCTCGGCACTGCTGGCCGCCCGGGGCTTCCGGGTGATCGTCCCCTATCTGCGCGGGTTCGGCTCGACCCGGTTCCGTTCGGCCGACACCGTGCGCAACGGTCAGCAGGCGGCACAGGCGCACGACGTGATTGCGCTGATGGATGCCCTCGACATCGGGCAGGCCGTGCTCGGCGGATACGACTGGGGCGGGCGCACCGCCAACAACGTCGCCGCACTGTGGCCACAGCGGTGCGCCGGTCTGGTCGCGGTCAGCGGCTACATCACCGTCAACCTCGCCGCCAACCTCCAGCCGCTGCTGCCGCAGGCCGAGTTGGGTTGGTGGTACCAGTACTACTTCGCCACCCCGCGCGGCGAACTCGGCTACCGGCAGAACACGGCGGAGTTCAACCGGCTGATCTGGCAGAAGGCCTCGCCGCTATGGCATTTCGACGACGCTACCTACAACCTGTCCGCAGCGGCCTTCGACAACCCCGATCACGTCGACATCGTGGTGCACAACTACCGGTGGCGGCTGAGCCTGGCTCCCGGTGAGGCCCGCTTCGACGCCGACGAGGCGCGACTGGCCGCCAAACCAGCCGTCACCGTTCCCACGATCACGATCGGGTCGGACTTCGACGGCGCCGCCAAGGACGGTGCCGGCTACCGCGCGCTGTACACCGGCCCCTACGAACACCGCATCTTCGACGGCATCGGGCACAACGTGCCGCAGGAGGCGCCAGAGCAGTTCGCCGCCGCCATCGCCGACGTCAGCCGGATGGGCGGGCGCTGATCTCCGGGCACGTGCTTCTGCGGCACTGTGACAGCTCAGGTGGTGTACATCGACAGGTGGACGTACACCTTATCGGTCGCCCGCTCGTCGACGATGACCTCGCGGGTCACCGACTGACCCTCTTTGTTGGTGACTCGGTCCTGGGCATATAGCGGATTCGGCGCCTCGGAGAGCTCCGGCCCTCCGATCACCCGCATCCTTCGTGGGATCTTCGAGGCCTGCGGCCGGTGGCCGAATTGGGATAGAAATCTCGGTAATTCCGCAGTGCTGGTGCGGAATGCCAAGCGGTAGCGCGTATCACGACCCGCATCGGTGTCAACGGCCAACACCTCGGCCGTCGGTGGGAGATTCACGTCGCCGAATTCTGTGGCGGTCTCAGCGGAGGCCTGCATACCTTGTCCTCTGTCCTTGGTAGCGTCGTGCGACGTTGAACACGCCGCCAACAACACGGCACCCAGCAGCCACACAACCAGCGCAATGCGTTTCTTGCCGATCATCTGGGGACCCCGTCATAGGCCGATACCGAGGAAGCCCCGGCAATTGAATGAATCACGGGTACGGACGTCCGGTCAGTTCCCGGATGGTCCGGATCTCCCCTTCCCGGTACGGCCGGCCGTCGCCGTGGAACAGATCGTGAAACCAGACGCGCGGCGGCGTCCGGTACGGGCGGTCCCACGAATCCCACGGCAGGTACGTCTGGGTCTTACCGGCCACCAGACCCCAGGTGTAGGCGCCGACGTTGTGCCGTTTGGCGATCGGCAGCACACCCTCGATCGTGCTGCCCTCACCTCGGGCCAGGTACTCGGTGCACATGATCGGACGCCCCAGCGGCGCGAGCTCGCCGATCCGGGCCTCGAATCCGGCCGGATGGTCGTAGCTGTGGAACGTCAGCACATCCGACAGGTCGAGCTGCAGCGTCGCCATCCGGCTACGCTTGGCCGGGTCGGCCCACGGTCCATCCCATACCCCGCTGGTCAACGGCTGGATCGGGTCGACCAGGCGGGCCCAGCCGAACACCTGGGGCAGTAACCCCTCGACCAGCGCGATCTTGTCCTGCCGCTCCACCTCGTGATAGTTGGCCGCCGGGTTGTCCGGCTCGTTCCACAGGTCCCAGCCCAGCACCCGGTCATCGCGCCGGAACTGGCTGATCACGCCGATGACGTAGTCGCGCAGGACACGCCGATAGCGGCGATTGTCGAGGTTCTGCGCACCGGGGCTCTGCACCCACACCGAGTTGTGGATGCCCGGGCGGGGCCGACGC
This sequence comes from Mycobacterium sp. E802, assembly GCF_001666875.1. NCBI lineage: Bacteria > Bacillati > Actinomycetota > Actinomycetes > Mycobacteriales > Mycobacteriaceae > Mycobacterium > Mycobacterium sp. E802. The sequence goes on along the minus strand of NZ_LZJD01000124.1, from coordinate 60,355 downwards.
TGGCGCCCGAGCCGGGGAAACGGGTCCCAACAGGAGTCGAACAGCACGAACAGCGGCTTGATGCCATGGCTGGATGCGAGCGCGACGAACTGGGACAACCGGTTCTGAAAACCCACCTGGTCCTGCGCCCACAGCTGGTCGTGCAGGAAGACCCGCACGGTGTTGAGTCCGGCCAGTCTTGCAATACGCAACTCGTTGTCGATGCGCTGGGGGTCATAGGTCGCCCGCTGGAACATCTCCAGTTGATTCACAGCATTGGACGGGATGAAATTGGCACCGACCAGCCAGCCCTGCTCCCGGTACCACCGGTGCGCCCGCTCCGGCGACCACCGCCCGGCCCGCGCGTCGGCCTGCGGCACCCGGCTCAACGCCGCTGCTGCGGTCATGAGCAGCGAGACTTTGAAGGCGCTCCGCCGGGCCATCCGGCCCCCGAGAGGTTGTCTGGCGTGCTGGCTGTAATGCCCAATCAAGCTGTGTTCCTTGTATTTTCGTTGCGTCAACGGTCAGGTTCGCGTTTCTGCGGCGTCAGTCTGCCCACCACTCGAGGTGTACCCGAGCCCGGCTCGGACTGCACCCCGGGGCGGGCTGGTTTGGGGTAGGCCACTTCGGGTACCTGTTCGCGGTGGGTGATCGTATTGCAGATCCGTGGGGCATCAGAACGCCCTACGGCAAAGGAGAACCGTGGCCACACCGGGTGGACACCTTCCTCGACGGCGGATTGTCCCCGGATCAGGTGGACCGGTGGGTGCAATCCGCGGCGGTACTGCATTCCAACGGCGACGGCGTCGACATCGCGGTCAAAGACGGTCGCATCGTCGGGGTTCGCGGCCGCGGGGTGGACCGGGTCAACCACGGCCGAGTGGATCCCAAGGACTTGTTCGGCTGGCAGGCCAACAGCTCACCCGACCGGTTGACCACCCCGCTGATCCGCCGTGACGGCAAGCTGGTCGAGACCGATTGGGACACCGCGATGAGCCGGATCGTGCAGCGGAGCAAGACGCTGCTGGCCGAGCGCGGTCCGAGCTCGATCGGCTTCTACACCTCCGGCCAGCTGTTCATCGAGGAGTACTACACGCAGGGCGTCATCGCGCACGGGGCGATCGGCACCAACCACGTCGACGGGAACACCCGGTTGTGCACCGCCACCGCCGGTGAGGCACTCAAGGAATCCTTCGGCTGCGATGGGCAGCCCGGGTCCTACACCGACGTCGACCACTGCGACGCGATCGCCCTGTACGGCCACAACGTGGCCGAGACCCAGACCGTGCTGTGGATGCGGATACTCGACCGGCTGGCCGGCTCCGACCCGCCGGCGATCGTGTGCGTCGACCCCCGGCCCACGCTGGTGGCTCAGCACGCCACCGTGCACCTGGCTCCGCTGCCGGGCACCAACGTCGCGCTGATGAACGGACTGCTGCACGAGATCCTCGCTCACGACTGGGTGGACCACGATTACATCGACGCCCACACGGTGGGCTTCCATGAGCTCGCCAAGCGGGTCGCGGAGTTCCCACCGAAACGGGTGGCCGAAATCTGCCGGATCGAACCGGCCCGGTTGCAGGCCGCCGCGGAGGTCCTCGGCACCGCGCCCCGGCTGTTGTCCACCGTGCTGCAGGGCTTCTACCAATCCCACCAGGCCACCGCGGCGGCCGTGCAGGTCAACAACGTGCACCTGGTGCGCGGCCTGCTCGGGAAACCCGGATGCGGGATCCTGCAGATGAACGGCCAGCCCACCGCCGAGAACACCCGGGAATGCGGCGCCGACGGCGACCTGGCGGGATTTCGCAACTGGTCCAACGACTCCCACATCAAAGAACTGGCGAAACTGTGGAACCTGGACCAAATGCAGATCCCTCACTACGCCCCGCCGACCCACTGCATGCAGATGCTGCGCTTCGCCGAAGAGGGCACGCTGCGCATGCTGTGGGTCACCGCGACCAACCCGGCGGTATCGCTGCCGGAGCTGGCCCGGATTCGCAACATTCTTTCCCAGGAACGGCTCTTCCTGGTGGTGGAGGACATCTTCCTGACCGAGACCGCCGCGCTGGCCGACGTGGTCCTGCCCGCGGCGGCGTGGGCTGAGAAGACCGGAACATTCACGAATGCCGATCGGACCGTGCATCTTTCGGAGAAGGCGATCGATCCACCCGGGCAGGCCCGCGCCGATCTCGACATCTTTCTCGACTACGCCCGCCGCATGGACTTCCGCGACAAAGACGGCCACCCGCTGCCGCCGTGGACCAATCCCGAAGAAGCCTTCGAAGCCTGGAAGCGGTGCAGTGCGGGCCGGCCGTGTGACTACACCGGCTTGACGTACGACAAGCTGCGCGGCGGCAGCGGCATCCAATGGCCGTGCAACGCAGAGAATCCCGACGGCACCGAACGCCTCTACGCCGACGGGCAGTTCTGGGCTCACCCCGACTATTGCGAGGCCTACGGCAAGGACCTGATCACCGGCGCACCTCTGGAGCCGACTGAGTACCGCGCGATGAACCCCCACGGGCGGGCCATCATCAAAGCCGCCGAGTATGTGCCGCCGCACGAACCGCCTTCGCAGGACTACCCTTTCGTGCTGATCACCGGCCGCACTGTCTTTCAGTTCCACACTCGCACCAAAACCGGACGGGCACCGCAACTGGACGCCGCCGCACCTCAGGTATGGGTCGAGATCTCGGAAGCCGATGCCCGCCAGGCCGGGATCGACGAAGGAGATTTCGTCGAGGTCCGCACCCCGCGGGGTTGCGTCGTCGCCGCGGCGCGTATCACCGGTATCCGGCCCGGGGTGGTCTTCCTGCCGTTCCACTACGGGTATTGGGACACTTCAGATCTCACCTCCGGCGTGCGGCACCGGGCCGCCAACGAGCTCACCCTCACCGATTGGGACCCGGTGTCCAAACAGCCGATCTTCAAGACCGCCGCGGCCCACGTGCGTCGCGTCGGCAGTGGCCACGGGCCCGCACCGGCGCCGACCAACACCGCGTCGGCTCCCGTGGCCGCGGCGGTGCGCGCGACCACCGGCGGCGCTGCGGCGCAGGTGACCGAGGAGACGGAGGGCCCATGAGCAAGATCGCGCTGGCGCTGGCCGAACTTCACCGCAGTGAAGGCGCACTGGCACGCGAGCTCAGGCGCGTCGCCGCCCGCCACCACAGCGATCAGGACATCTCCCACCTCGCCGACGACCTCGCCCGGTGGTCCGAGGAGCACGTGCAGCTGCTCGCCGAGCATGGCCGACACTACCGGCTGCATCTGTCCCGCCGTACCCGTCGGCTGCGCGTCAGCCGCTGGATCCAGGAACAGCTCAGCGCAGCGATGCGCCGCCGTCCCGAACCTGCCCTACTGCTGCTGGCCGACCTGCGCCGGGTCCATCGCGACGCGGCCGGCGTGTCTCTGGACTGGGAGTTGCTTTCCCAAGGCGCCCAGGCCACCAAAGATCACGAGCTGCTCACCCTCACCGAACGCTGCCATCCGCAGACGCTTCGTCAGATGCGTTGGGCCAACGCCATGCTCAAAGAGCTGTCACCGCAGGCTTTGAGCAGCTGAGACGGCGTGGCGGTCCCATGCCCGGGGCGTCAGCCGTCGACCTGCCACCACTTTCACCGCAACCACAGCCATGGCGAGTAGACCGCGTATTCCCTTGAGCGAGGCTGCGATCGACCACACCGTGGTGATCGCCGGCGCGGGCAGGGGTCGTCCCTCGATACGGTCGGTGAGCCACCCCAATGCGGTCGGCGCCGACAGCGGCATCAAGGTGATGTGCTCGCTGAGCCGGTCCCGCACATACTGCACGTTCGCTCCGGCATCCACATAGCGCTGCACCTGCCCGTCGACATCGGCGACATCGACGAACTGGTCGTTGACCGGTTGCACCACCAGCAGTGGACAGTTCGGGACGTGCATCCCCAGCCGAAGGTCATCGATGACGGCGACCACGTCGGGCAGCGCCAGCAGGTCGGCCAGCGGGATGTCGATGTAATCGTCGAGGTCGTCGTAGCGGAACCGGCCGATGGCCGCGACGGTGCCGAGCGTCTCGATCTCGTCGAGACGACGCAACCCGGCCGGTGTCACGTGCCGGTCGATCAGCCGGTTCAGGTTCGGGTAGATGTGGCGGATCGCCGCGATGACCATGACGGGCAACCCGGCCAGGCGGGTCCCGTTGAGCTTGAGCAACGTCTCGCCCGGATCACCAACCGGGGCACCCAGCACCGCGCCGACGATGTCGAGTTCCGGCGCGTAGCTCTCGGCCATCTCGACCGCCCAGGCGCTGGCCATGCCGCCGCCGGAGTAACCCCACACCACGACCGGCGCATCGGGGCGCAACGCCAGCGGCTGGAATGACATCGCCGCGCGGATCCCGTCGAGCACCCGATAACCGGGTTCCCGCGGAGCGCCGAAATGCCCGCGGTGGCCCTCATGGTCGGCGATCGATACCGCCCAGCCGCGGCGCAACGCATTGGCGATCACGAGGAGCTCCAATTGCGGCACACAGCCGGGTGATCGGGCACCGCGCTGCAGGGCGTACGACGGGAAATACCGGTCGACGACGGCGTCGATCGCACACTGGTACGCCAGGATCGGCCGCGGGGCAAAGGGATCGGCGGTGTTGGGCAACAGCACGGTGGTCACCGCGGCGTCGGGCTGCCGGTTCAAATCACTACTGCGGTACAACAACTGCCACGCCGACACCTTCTGCAGGACCAGGCCGAACAGGGCCAGTTCCACTTCGCGGGCGCGCAGCACTGTGCCCGGGGGCAGAGATTCGAACCCGGCGGGCGGGCGGTGGAACGGATCAGCTCCGGGCAGCAGCGGCCGGCCGCGCATCCTCACCGGAACTGGCCGTTTTCGTAGTCGTCTCGAGACCGCTTGTCGACGCTGGCGACCTGATTGGGCACCATGCGGGCCAGCAGGAAATCGCGGGCCGCCTGGGGCAGCAGCTCGACGATGGCCGTGAGCGGGCCGATGAAACGCGGCACCGTCACCTCGAAGCGCGGGCGCTCGATCACCGAGACGACCACGCGAGCCACGTCGGCGGGCTGCAGCAGCCGGGCCGCTCCGGCCGCCGTGCCGCGGGCCAGTTCGGTGTCGACCACGCCGGGCATGATCACCGACAACTCGACTCCGCTGCCGGCAAGTTCGGTCCGCACGGCCCGCAGGTACCCGAGGACACCGTGCTTGGTGGCGGCGTAGGTGGCCTCCCCGGGCGGGGCCACCTTCGACGCCGCCGAGGCGATCGTGACGATGTGCCCGTTGCCGCGGGCCCGCATCAGGGGCGCAGCCGCCTTCACACCACGGATGACGCCATGCAGGTTCACATCGAGTTGACGCCGGGCGGCTTCCTCGGGTTCCGCGTCGAACGGACCGACCCACATCACACCCGCGTTGTTCACCAACACATCGACGCGGCCCCATTTCGCTTGCACCGCATCGAGAAACGCGGTGAACGCGGCGGTATCGGTGACGTCGAGATCGAATCCCGCCACCTCGCCGGCGATCTCGGCGGCCGCCCGGCGGGCACCGATGCCGTCGCGATCACCGATGGCCACTTTCGCGCCGGCCGCCGCCAACTGCTCGGCGATGGCGCGCCCGATTCCGGCGGCTCCGCCGGTGACCGCGACAACACGGCCCCGCATCGGCCGGCTCACCGGGCGCCGGCCTGCAGTGTGCGGTGGGTGAATGTCGGTGCGGTGCCCGGCGTGAAGGGGCTCGCGGTCAGCTCGCTGGTCGGGAAGAACTGCAGGAACCGTTCGTCGGCCTGGCTGCGATCAACCAACGTCTTCTCCAGGACACACGAGGTGTATTGGGTTGCGGTGGCTTCGATCGTGTTGGCGTTGAGGATGAGTTCCTGGCCCCACCGACGGGACCAGCCGGCGACGCCGGGGATGCGGCTGTGTTCGGGGGTCAGCAACTCGGTGGCGACGACGTTCTCCGACATGGCCCAGATACCGGTCTCGGTGTTGAGCACCAACGTCTGGTTGCCGGTCGCGTGCCCGGGGGTGCGCACGATCGCGACCCCGGGGCCCAACAGCCGATCGCCGTCGATCGGCGCGATCCTGGCCGGGTCGAGATCGACCATCGTCTCCGGTTGGTACCAGGGCCGCTGCAGGGGATGCAGATCGCGCATCGCCTCCAGTTCTTCGCGCTGCACCACCAGCTTGGCATTGGGGAACAGCGCGGCGATCGCCGACGGTGAGATGTCGGCCTGCGGTTTCACGGTGCCGATCAGCCGCCGCACATCCTGGGTGTGCAGGTGGTCGAAGCCGATGTAGTCGACATCTGCCGGCACGATCCCGGCCTCGGCCAACCGCTCGGCCACGGTCGCGTACTCGCGCACCATACGGTTGCGCACGACAGTGGGCGAGGACCGGTCCAGCGCCGCGAAATACGGTGTGTTGGCGTCGAGTTCGACATCGCTGGGCTCCCACAGCAGCGTGCGCCGACGGCCGTCGGCGTCGTCCCACTGCACGATCACCAGGCGGTTGGTGATCAACAGGAACGGCGCGGGCGTCACTGCGGCCCGCCACAGTCCGAACCTGGTCGGGTACGGCAACGTCACCAAGTCGTGGGTCGAGACCCGGGCGGCGCGCCCGGATGCGGCGAATTCTCGCCGGAAATCGGTGCCGGCCGTCCGCGCCATCCGCAGCGCCGCGCCGGGTCCGCCGGCCGCGCGATGGATCCGGTCGAGAGTGTCAATCGGCGCGCCGAGGTCGACGACATCGGGGATCGGGATGTCGAACGGCCCGGCGGCGGTGACCAGGGAACTCGAATCCAGGGCGGGGATCAGCCGGATCGCGGCGTCTTTGACAGTGGACAACACCATGGTGGCTCCTGACTTACCTGGGGCGATACCCGAACCCTAGGTTTGCCGACGCCCAACCAACAGTCGATGCGGGGCCAGGAATATAGGATTTTCGGACAGGAGGTGGCCCCGGCCAGATGCCCGATCTCGACTTGCCTCGCCCGTCCGCGAGCGCGCTGCTGCTGACCACTCTCGGGTCCGAGCACGGGCTGCCGGCCGACGTGGTCCTGCAGGGAACCGGACTGGAGGCCGGACCGCTGGCCGATCCGCAGACGTCGGTGTCCGGCCGGCAAGAACTGCGTATCGTCCAGAATCTCATTGCCGGGCTGGGTGATCGACCGGCACTGGGCGTCGAGGCCGGCATGCGTTATCACCTGACGACTCACGGCATCTGGGGTTTTGCGCTCTCGAGTTGCCCGACCGTGCGCTCGGCGATCGAGGTCGGACTTCGCTACGTGGACCTGACGTTCGCCTTCACCGAGATGTCTCTGGTCCCCGGGGACGATCACGTCCGCCTGGTACTGGATGCATCACGCCTACCGGTCGACGTGCGCCGGTTCTTCGTCGAACGGGAAACCGCGTCGATCGCCAATCTCGGCCGGCAGGTCACCGGCGATCCGGCGCCGCTGGGCCGGGTGCACTTCGCCTTTCCGACACCGGTCTCGCTCGAGCCCTACCGGGTATTCGGGCAGCCCCCGGTGTTCGATGCCGAGGCGAATTTCATCGAGGTACACCGCGACGCCCTCGACCTCCCCATACCGCAGGCCGACCCGCACGCGGCAGCCGCCACCGAGGAACAGTGCCGGCAGCTGCTGGCCGAGCGTCTGGCCCGGTCGGGCTACGCCGGCCGGGTCCGCGACCGGCTGGTCCAAACACCAAGTCAGCCACCGGCTCTGGAGGTCATCGCTCACGAGCTGCACATGAGCTCGCGCACGCTGCGCCGCCACCTCGAACGCGAGGGAACGTCCTATCGGAGCCTGCTGGACGAGGTACGGGAACGTCTGGCCGAAGAACTCCTGGCGATCGGCGCGCTCAGCGTCGCCGAGATCGGCCAACGGCTGGGTTACGCCGACACTCCCACCTTCACCGCCGCGTTCAAGCGGTGGAAGGACGGGACGCCGCCGAGCACCTATGCCGCACAGCGACGAGCCGACTAACCGCCCGCGGCGGCCAGGCGAGCCCGCTCCCGCATCGAGGCGACGACGCCGCCGTCGTTGAGAATGTCGGTGCCGGTGAGGTAACCCGCCCGGTCACTCGCGCAATAGGCCAGCAGATCGGCCATCTCCTCGGGCTTGCCCCAACGCGGCACCGCGGCGTCGGCGACCATGGCGCCCGCTCCGGCCTGTTCCTCCAGCCGGCCCATCTCGGTGTCGATCGACCCCGGGGACACCGAGACGATCCGCATGCCGCGGGCGTTGAACCGCTCGGCCTGCGACGAGCTGTACCACTTCACGAAGGCCTTGCTGATGGCATAGGACAGGCCCGAGCGCATCTCCTCCGGGGCCAGCTCGCAGGCCGCCAACATTTCGGTGAGGAAGCGGTCCTGATCCTGCAACGCCAACGGAAAGTGTTGCGCCGGAATGATTTCCTCGGGCAGGAGGTGCGCCGCCATCGAGGCCACGTTGACGATCGCCGAGCCTTCGCCGCCGGCGGCGAAAAACGCCTCGTTGACGTGCAGCGTGCCCAGCGCGTTCGTCCGCATGACGTATTCGGCGTCCCCCATGCTCGGGCTGACCCCGGCCGCGTGGATGACGGCGCGCACCGTGCCCACCTCCGCCGCCGTCTTCAACAACCGGTCGACAGCGTCGGGATCGGTGACGTCGGCGTTCACGATCGTGGCCGCGATACCCAGCTCGCTCAGCGCGGCGGCCGCGCCGTCAAGCCGCTCCTGCCGCACATCGGCCAGCACCACCGCCTGGTCGCGGCCGACAACCTTGGCCGTGGCCAACCCCATGCCACCGGCACCACCCGTGATCACCGTCACTCGAGTCATATTCCGCACGGTAGCGGTGAACGATCGGCAGCGTCCGGGTGGGGGTGGTGCGGGTGCTCAGCACCTCACCACGGCGACGGCTCGTGGTGACGAATCCTGGTGATCTCGGCCCGGGCGAACTGCACCCGGCCGGTCTCCGCACCGCGCGCCCGGGCCAGCTCCTGCGCCAGATCGTAGGCAGCGTCGATGATCTGCCTGGCATGGCGACGTTGCCGTCGCGGGCGCCGATTGGCCTTGCGGTACGCCCGACGAGCTTTCCGGTTCCCGGTCATGGCATCGAGTTCGGCCTCGGTGAGGACGCCCGCGGCCGCCTCGGGGGCCATGACGTCACGCAACAGGGCCCGTTCGCGCGGCACCGCCCACGCGAAAACCCGGCCGAACACGGTCAGGGTGACAGCCACGATGAGCAACCAGAACACGAGCAGCAGCAGTACGTTTCCACCGACGAGCGTTCCGGCTGAATCCCACAACCCATGCAGCACAGGTGCTGTCACGACAAGGGCCAACCCCCGCCGGATGTTGCGCGGTTCAGCCGGGCGGCCGATCAGATAGACCAGACCCGCGCAGAAGATCGCACTGTAGGCGAAATGACCGCTGACCCCGGTGACCATGCGCAGCACGATCGTCGCTCCCATCGCCGGCGCATCCCGCAGCGCGTAGGAGACATCTTCGAGCACCTGAAAGCCCAGACCGATCAGCAACCCGACGATGAACCCGTCGAACGCGGTACGAATGATCCGCCGCGCCAACGCGATCAACAGCAGCAGGCCGGCCCCTTTCGCCAACTCCTCGGTGACGGGTGCCGACAATCCGGCAGACCAGTCCAGGGCCCAGCGCTGGCCGAGCTCCTTTCCATAGAGGTCACCCAGCGCGGAATTGGCGACCGCCGCCATCGCCCACGTCGCGGCGAACCCGCCCCACAACAGGGCTGCGACCATCAGCTTGCCGGGTAGTTCGGTGTACCGGTCGGCCCGCTGGGTCAGCCACCAGAACACCGCTGCGTAGATGCTGAACACCACCACCGCACTGACCACCGATGCCGAGTCGTAACCGCCGACCAGATCGATGAAGCCGGCGATGCCGCCGCCGACCAACAGGGCGTACACCCAGAATGCGAGGTTGCGCGGCTGGAACAGCACAAAGGGTCGTTGCCATCCGGACAGGTCGATCGCCCGGGTCCGGGCGGCCAGCAGATCGCGCTGCGCCGCCTGAGTTTCAGTCATTGCCGACCGCCTCTCGCCGGACGCTTCGGATCATGCGGCCCACGGCGTCGCGGTCATCGTTGGTGGCGTCGGGCGGTGCGATCGCCAGCACCCTGATCCCGATTCCGTCGATGACGAAGGCACCCAGCACCTGCCGAGAGACCGCGTCGGTGAGCTCCACCGTGACGCCCGTGCGGCCCTGGTCGGTGATCACGGTGCTACGCGGTCCGCTGCCGATGTCCGCATCGTCGGACGTGCGGGCCGCTTCCATGTGGGTCAGCAGATCGTCCTCGTCCCCGTCGAATTCCTTGGCGACCACCGTCATCGACGTGTCACCGTCGACGACGGTTGCCGTGTCCGGATAGCCGGTCGCCGGTGCGTCGCCGCGGCGCACGCCGGCGGTGATGCCCCAGCCGGGCTCCGGCACGAACGTGACGTCGTCGGAGAGTTGGATGACGTCCCCGGCGGTGACCTGCTCGGTGTACTCGGCCGAGTCGTTGACGACGGGGATCACGACCGCCATCAGCACCCAGAGAGCGAGCACTGCGACGGCCGGCGCGAGGGTCACCCGATCCAGACCACACCAGCGGCGGTCGACGGGGACCCATCGGGGATCCGGCTCATAGCCCGCGGTGGGCCCACCGGTCGGGGTTGTCATCGGTGTCGACACCTCTCGCCTCACATTCGAAAGACCTACATTGTCTTTTCGAATGCAAATTATCGGCAAACGGACCGCTTCGCGCCCGAAAGACGCTCTGACTTGAGGCGAAAGCCCGATAATCCAGTTCTGTACCGAGGACGGTGGTGACAAGAAATGGCGCGCGGATGACGTGCCCGTATTGCGGCTCAGATCTCGACGCAGCCGGCACCTGTAGTCGTTGTGGCCAGGTGCACGGCTCGGTGTCCACCGGATGGCGCCCCGACCCCACGGCCCGGCACGAGGGCCGCTACTTCGTCACCGGGCATCCGACGAACCGGGTTCGCGATGGCCGGGCCACGACGACCGATCCGGTCGGCGGTCGGATGCTGCCGGACTATCTCGAACTGCCCAGATCGAGCATCCGCTCAACGTGGCTCGGCACCGGCGCGGCGACCGCGATCATCGTGATGACCGCCGCGGTGGTCTGGGTCCTGTTGGTGGCAGGCCGGCGCCCACCCCCGCCACCGGAGGCCGGTTACCTCTCGGCGCTCAAAGATGCCGGGCTGAGCGATCAGTTCAACTCCGACGCCAACGCCGTCGCCCACGGGCGGCAGGTCTGCCGGCACCTCGAGGACGGCGACCCCCAACAAGGGCCGATGGCCGACAAGATCGCCGTCGACACCTTCTGTCCACATTTCTCACAGGGCTTTCGCGTGCTCGAAAAGGTCACGGTCAACGGGACTTTCATACTGCTGGACAACGCCGGCCTGGACGGCATCGCGGTGGACGGAACATCGTGCCAGGGCGCCAACGGCTATTCCGACGTCAACCCCACCACCCCCGTCACCGTCAAGAGCGGCAAGGGCGAAGTCCTGGCGGCCACCACCCTGGGGCCCGGCAAGGCCGGCCCGGCCAACTGCACCTTCTCCTTCACTGTCGGGCTGACGGAAGGCCAGGACCACTACGTGTTGACCGTCGGACATCGTGGCGAGTTCACCTACACGTTCGAACAGCTTGTGGCCAAAGGTATTCAGGTTCGGCTCGGACAGTGAGGTTTGCGAGAGCGACCCGTCTTTGCAGTTCGGACGGTCGGTCCGGGTGATCGCGCCGTGACGGAGCTCACCGGTTGAAAACGGACCGGTCACGAGTCCGGCTCGCTCACATGTCAACCCGGCAACCATCTCACAACATGCATGGACACCGATTCCGGGCAGCTCTACGGTTCAGCTCTGCACAATTTTCACCGCTGTAATTTTCCAGCCCGATCAAGGGAGCTCGTCGGGGATGACTACATTTGCTCGAATCCCGGTCAAAACAGTTGTCAGTGCCGGCCTGTGCGCGACGGCATTGGCGGCTGCAGTCGCAATGAGCCCGCATGCGGCAGCTCTGAACTTCAACACAGGCGGTTACAAGTGCCTCGAGGGCGCTGCCGGTGCCGCTCCCGGCGGGCCGGTGTGCGCGGCGGCGGCAGTCGAAGCCGCCGGCGCCGTCCCCGCCGCACCGGTGGCCGTGCCGCCGGTGCCGGTGGTCCCACCCGCCGCGGTGCCGCCGGTGCCGTTGGCCCCACCCCCGGTCGGCCTTCCCCCGGTCCCGTTGGCACCCCCGGTGCCCGTGGTGCCCGCCGCTCCGGTCCCCGCCGCGCCCATCGTCCCGGCCGCGGCCCCTGCCGCGCCGATCGCCGTCGCCGCGGGTACCGGCAAGGGCGTGCCGACGGTTTCCCCCGGAGGCGGACCGGTCGCCGGTGCACCGACCCTGCCCGGACCCGAAGCTGGGGCCACCGGATAGGCGGCTCCCACAGATAGCGTCGATTAAGGCGCCTGGCTCGTGAGCCAGGCGCCTTAATTGTTGTCCGAACCGTCTTCTGTTGTCGAACCCTTCAGACCCGTTAACCCGTTGCCCCACAGCGGGGTTCGTTACTCCGGGTTCGTTACTCCTGCACGATGACCGGGTCGCCGATGTTGACGGTGTTGAAGTACCACTCGGCGGCTGCCGGAATGAGGCTGATGCAACCGTGGCTGGTGTTCTCCAGGCCCATCGACGGCACCGCCCACGGCGCCGAGTGCACGAAAATGCCCCGCCGGGTGATCCGAACGGCGTAATCCACCTTCAACAGGTACCCGTCGGACGCGTCGACGGGAATGCCGACGCTGCTGGAATCCATGGTCACCGTGCGGTCTTTCGCCAACACGGTGTAGGTGCCCACCGGCGTCGGGTACTCCGGGCGGCCCATGGAGGCCAGCAGGACCCCGTCCTCGCCCGCGTGCGGTAGGTGGTGTGGGGCCGGCAGCGGAATCGGTGGTTCCTCGCCGATCCCGTCGATCGTCACCGTGAACGTGTGATCGGAGATGTCGGCGACCCCGATGACGGCTGGGCCGGTTTGGAATTGCGTCCGCATACCGCCGACCGACAGCATCACGGTGCTGTGCGCCGGCCAGAACTCAGCCGGCGTCCACTGCACGACCTTGTTGTCGAGCCATTCGTAGGTGCCGGTGCGCGCCGGTGTGGTCTTGAGGCCGATGGCCCGTTCGACCGCTGCGCGGTTGCTCACCGGATTCTTGAAGGTCACCACCACGGGATGGCCCACCCCGACGGCGCCACCTTCGGTCGGCGCGATCGATTCGATGGTTGACGTCAGCGGCAGGCTGACTGCCGCGGTGTCGACCCTGTCGGCACCACCAGAGAAGTAGGTCATGGCGACCACGACCACTACGAGAACACCTTGAACAGCCGCGCGCATCCAACCGATTCCCTCTGCGATGCCCCCATGGTCTTGAACGTTGTCATGGTATGGGGCCGCAGGCGCCCGAATGTGTAGTTACACGGGGCAATTCGGTCAAGTGTTCATCACGGTTCGGCCACGGCACGGACGGCCTTCAGCCGTGCACCGCGCGCACACGCAAGCGTGATCACCCGCGCACCGGCCCGCTGGCTCGACGACAGCTGCGAATCGAGCCCGTCGGCTTCGGTGTCGTGGGTTTCCGTATCGAGTCGATACGACGAGGGGTGGCGGCGACGGGCTTCGGCGAGCTCGCGGGAGTACTGCTGCGACGAACACCAGACGGGGTGCGTTGCCAACTCGATGACAGTCGAGCCGACAGCATTAGTCGTCATTTTCGATGACCTCCAGCAGAGCTTCACGAAACATCGCCTCTGTGCCCAGCATGTCCGGCCAAACTGAGGCGGCGCTTCGAGTTGGCCGTGGACACATTAAGGATCACTCTTAGAGAGCTTTTCCACATCGAATGTGCTTCAACAGAGACGCAATTCACATTTCTCACATGAGGCCATTCTTTGCTGTGCCCGTCGTGGCCACCCCCGGAAGACAGGTTGGATCAGGCCAAGATCAGTCCGTCGATCTGGTTGATCGCCGATGAGGCGCCCTCGACGACGCCCATGTCCAGCACTTGCTGGAGTGCTTCGGCGGTTGCGTAGGTGCTGACGTAGACCGCGCGCGTACCGCCGTCGTGCTCGGTGAACGTGAAGACGTTTTTGGACACCGGCATGTCGGGATTCGCATTGAAGTCCAGGTCGGCGAATCCGTCGTCGAAAGCGAAGCTTCTCGGCTCGTCGACCGCCGTGACATTCCAATATCCGGCGTGCTTGTCACCCTCCGGTCCGGTCATGAAATAGGTGATTCGGCCGCCGGGGGTGAGGCTGTGGTCAACCACCGTCGCCGGGTAGCTCGGCGGGCCCCACACCCTCTCCAACTGCCGGGGATCGGCATAGATTTGCCAGATCCGCTGCACCGGTGCCGCGAACTCGGCGGTGATGGTCAGGGTCAGGGCGTCGATGTCGTGTTTGACGTCGGTCACGGGCATGGTGGGTTCTCCTTGTTCGGATCAGATGCGATGAGTTCGTCGATACGTGCGATGCGTCCACGCCAAACCTGTTCCAGCTCAGTCAGCATGGCCGCCACCGACCGCACCGCCTCGACGTCGCCGCTGGCCAACTGCTCACGACCATTGCGCCGCTTGGTGATCAGGCCGGCCTTCTCCAATACGGCGACGTGCTTTTGCACCGCGGCGAAGCTCATGTCGTACTTCGCCGCGAGTCCCGAGACCGAATGCTCCCCGGCCAGGACCCGGCGCATGATGTCGCGCCTGGTCCGGTCGGCGAGCGCGTGGAACAGGGCGTCGGCCCGGTCCTCGTCGCTTTCGGTCACCACTCCAACATACAACCATTTGGTTGTATGTTGTCAAACGCTTCGCCTATGAGCGGACCCGTGTCCGGGCGTAGCCTTCTCAAGAAGTGGCCCTGGAGGTGCAGCGTGACGGGATTGGCCGAATTGCCCCGTGACCTGGTGACGCTCGAACAGTGGGACGCACTCGAACTCGACGAGTCGCGGCGCTGGGAGCTCGTCGAGGGGGGCATCGTCATGACACCGCGGCCACGTCCGCTTCACCAGATCGTGTCCAAGAACCTCACTCGACTGCTCGACGAACACCGACCAGACTCACTCGTAGTCCTGCAGGAAGTCGAGATCACCGTGGAGGCGCGTTTCCCGCCGACGGTGCGCGATCCTGACCTCGTCGTGGTGAACCGCAGCGTCATGGACCGCAATCCCGTGCGAGTAGATGCGGCGGATGTCGCGCTTGTCATCGAGATCGTCTCACCCGGGTCGCGCCGTACCGACCGGGTGATGAAGCTCTACGAGTATGCGAAGGCCGGAATCGAGCACTATTGGATCGTCGACCTCGACGCGGACGCAGATGAGCGCTTCCTTGCCCACGTGCTGTCCGATGACACCTATCAGCGCACCGAAAGCCTTGTGGCCGAACGGGTACGAACCACCGAGCCGGTGGCACTCGACTTCACGCTCGACGAGCTCACCCAACCCTGAGCGAGCGGATCGCTAACCCAGCGCTAACCCTGCCGC
The DNA here is from genome assembly GCF_001666875.1 of Mycobacterium sp. E802. NCBI lineage: Bacteria > Bacillati > Actinomycetota > Actinomycetes > Mycobacteriales > Mycobacteriaceae > Mycobacterium > Mycobacterium sp. E802. Next base: position 44,851 of record NZ_LZJD01000124.1, on the reverse strand, counting down.
GCGATCTCGTCCGCGGCTTCCTGCTGAATCCGTTCGAACTGAGCACCCATGGCCTCGGCCAACGCGGTCGCGCCCGACAGCGGCCGCACCATCACCATGAAATCGTCGATCTTGCCGTCGTCGTCGAGATGCAGGAAGTCGCAGCCGGTGATCTTCTTGCCGGCCACCGTCGCCTGGAAGACCAGCGCGTGGTCGCGCCCTGAGGCGTCGGCAATCTCACGGACGTACTGGAAATCCTCGAAGACCCGCATGACCCCGCGCAGGATCGCCGCGGTGATCGGCTTGCCGGCGTACGGCTTGAACGCGACCGGGCTGGTGAAGACCACGTCGTCAGCCAGGAGCGCTTCGATCGCCGCCTCGTCACGGGCCTCCACGGCCTCTCGGAACGGATGCACGCGCTGATGCTAGGCCCGGCCCGTCGCGATAGTCAATCTTTTGATTATTAACTTCGCTGATAGCATCCACGCATGGCGCTTCGTGACGCGGTGCTGGCCGCGCTCCTCGACGGCGAGGCCTCCGGCTATGACCTGGCCAAGGGGTTCGACGCGTCGGTCGCCAACTTCTGGATGGCCACGCCGCAACAGCTCTACCGCGAACTCGAACGCATGGCGGCCGAGGGACTCATCGCCGCACGGCTCGTCGAACAAGACCGGCGACCGAACAAGCGCCTGTACTCGTTGACCGACGAAGGCCGCCAGGCCCTGCTCACGTTCACCGAAGTACCGCCGAAACCCGGCGCGATCCGCGAAGACCTCCTGGTTCAGATCCAGGCCGTCGATTCGGGCAACATCGAGGCGGTTCGCACGTCGCTCACCGAACGCCTGCACTGGGCGACGGCCAAGCTGGACCGGTACCGGCGCGTGCAGGAACATCTGCTCGCCGGGCGCACCGAAACCGACTACCTCACCGAGGCCGAGCGCATCGGCCCCTACCTGACGTTGCTGCGCGGAATCCGGTTCGAGGAAGAGAACATCGACTGGGCCCGCCGTGCGCTCGATGTCATCGAGCAACGAATGGCGGTGGGCCGGCCGCGTCGGTGACTGCCGAAACGTTCCCGGGCCGGATTCGCGGGCAACACCCACCGACGTGGATTGTCGCGTGGTGCAGACGTTAGTGTGCATGCGTCGGCCTCAGCGACCAAGCCGATAGAAAAGTTGAGCAGATTCATGACCGCAGCAGCAGAAACGTCGACACTCGAATCCCGGGTCGGCCACTACTACCAGATGAAGGACACCTATCTGGTGGGCCGCGAGAAGGTGCGCGAGTTCGCCCGGGCCGTGCAGGACTACCACCCCGCACACTGGGACCTCGCCGCTGCTGCCGAGCTCGGCTATCCCGACCTGGTCGCGCCGCTGACGTTCACCTCCGGCCCGGCGATGGCGTGCAACCAGCGCATGTTCGAATCGGTCGTCGTCGGTTACGACATGTACCTGCAGACCGAGGAAGTCTTCGAGCAGCACCGCCCGATCGTCAGTGGCGATGAACTGCGCATCGACGTCGAGCTGACCTCCGTACGCCGGGTCGCCGGGCGCGATCTGATCACGGTCACCAACACGTTCACCGACACCGCCGGCGAGCGCGTCCACACGCTGCACACCACCGTCGTCGGCGTCACCGGCGACGAGGTCGATCCGGCCATCAGGCAGGCCGTGCAGGGCGTGATGATGCACGACGTGAACCTCCTCGGCGTCGAGGAATCCGGCTCGTACCACAAGACGGTTCGCCCCGAGGACGAGGCGCACATCGCCCAGGACGGGACGACCCGCACACCCAAGTCACCGTCCTTCGACGACGTCAAGGTCGGCGACGAACTGCCGGTGCATCACACCCGGTTGTCCCGCGGAGACCTGGTGAACTATGCCGGTGTCGCCGGCGACGCCAACCCGCTGCACTGGGACGAGAACATCGCCAAACTGGCCGGGCAACCGGACGTGATCGCCCACGGCATGCTGACCATGGGGTTGGGCGCGTCGTTCGCGTCCTCCTGGTCGGGCGACCCCGCCGCGGTGACCCGCTACGCGGTCCGGCTCTCGCAACCCGCGGTGGTGCCGGCCGCCGAGGGTGCCGACATCGAGTACAGCGGACGGATCAAATCCCTGGACCCCGAGACCCGCAGCGGCGTCGTCATCGTCGGCGCAAAAGCCGGTGGCCGCAAGATCTTCGGGCTCGCGACGCTGAACGTCCGCTTCAGCTGACCCTCGCCGCCCGGTCCGGCTCACGCGTCGCCGCCCGGGCCACGAAGTGCAACACCACACCGACCGCGAGCAGGATGGCACCGAAGAGCCACACCTTGGCGGTCTGCTGGGTCAGCAGCATCACGCACGACGCCACCCCGAGCACCGGCACGGCCGTCCACACCTGAAAATGACTGTGCTCCACCCGGTCTCGGCGTAGCACCAGCACGGCGACGTTGGTGGACACGAACACGAACAACAACAGCAGCACCACCGTCTCGGCCAAGGTGGACAGATCGCCCACCACCGTGAGCAGCATCGCGACCGCCGTGGTGGCGACGATCGCCACCCACGGGGTGCGCCGCCGGGGCAGCACCCGCGCGAGAACCGTTGGCAGCAGCCCGTGTTCGGCCATCCCGAAGGCCAGCCGGCTGGACATGATCATGGTCAACAATGCGCCGTTGGCGACGGCGACGAGCGCGATCGCGCTGAAGACGCGCGGGGGTACGGCCAGCCCGGAGGCCGACACGACCTCCAGCAACGGCCCTGACGATCGGCGCAGCTCATCGGCCGGCAACGCCACCGCACTGGCGATGCCGACGAGCACGTAGACGACACCGGCGGTGATGAGCGCGCCGAACAACGCCGCGGGGTAGACCTTGCCCGGATCACGGATCTCCTCGGCCACATTCGCCGACGTCTCGAATCCCACGAACGAGTAGTAGGCGATGATCGCACCGGCCAGAATCGCCAGGGCCGGGGCCGATCCCTCGGGGAACTGGGTCAGCCGGCCGGCATCGCCACCGCCGCTGCCGAGCAGGACCGCGCCGGCGATGATGACGATGAGCAGACCGCTGAGCTCGATGACCGTCATGACGACGTTGCTCTTGACCGACTCGCTGATCCCCCGGGCGTTGAGGGCAGCGACCAGCGCGAGGAAGACGATGGCCGCAGGCACCATGGGCACGTCGACGAACGTCGCGAGGTAATCGCCGGCGAACGCGAGCGCCAAGCCGGCCGCGCTCGTCATCCCCGCGGCGAGCATTGCGAACCCGACCAAAAAGGACAGCAGCGGTGTGCCGAAGGCACGTTCGGCGAACACGGCCGCGCCGCCGGCCTTGGGGTACTTGGTGACCAACTCGGCGTACGACCCGGCGGTCAGCATGGCCAGCACCAGCGCCATCAGCAGCGGCGCCCACAGCACCCCGCCGACTTTTCCGGCCAGCACCCCCATCAACGCATAGACACCGGCTCCCAGGACGTCGCCGAGGATGAACAAGAACAGCAGCGGCCCGGTGATCTTGCGTTTGAGCTTGCCCTCAGCCTGCTCATCTTGTTGTCGGCTGGCGCCGGCCTCCGCGGTCATGCCGTGCGTCATACCCCCCGGGGCTTGGTGCGCAAACTCAATCCGGCACTGCGGCGACGTCGGGGACGACGACGGCGAACAGGTCGGCGACGGCGGCCAGGCTCGCGGCCTGCACGGCGGACGACGGCACCGGCCCGTCCACTCCCGGCAGTGATCGGGTGGCGGTGGTGGACGCGACGATGGTCGGCGCGTAGCCCAGGTTGAACGCCCCGCGTGCGGTCGAGTTCACGCACATGTGCGTCATGAATCCGGCCAGCAGCAGGTTCTTGGCGTCGAGCCCCTTGAGCTGCTCGTCAAGATTGGTGGCCACGAAGGAATTCGGATAACCCTTGACCACGACAGGCTCGTCGCCGCGAGGCGCCACCCGATCGACGATGGCGCCGGACTCACCCCGGATGTCGTAAGCCGATCCCGGGCCCATGTCGTGCTGGATGTGGATCACCGGAATGCCTGCGCTACGGGAACGGTCGAGCAGTGATGCGGCCTCGTCGAGTGCCGCCTGCACTCCGTCGAGCTCCATCACACCTTTGGTGTAGGTGACCTGGCAGTCGATCAGGATCAATGCAGACTCTCGAAGGCTCGGCGGTTGTGCGGGTAATCCGGCCAGAGCGCGCAACGTTTCACTCATCCGACCATCGTGGCGGTGTGGGCGGTCTTTTGCCAGTGGTATCGCGGCCGAATTTCGTGGCCACCCGGCGACCCGGTCATCGCTTTCTACCGCAGGGCTGCGATATGGCGGCGACCACGACCCAGGCGTGGAAATCGGCGTAGGGACACGATGCCCTGAACGTCACAGCAGGCAGAGCGTGAAGGCCAGACCGGGGGTGGCAAGCGTGGCGACGAGAACAGCCGACGTCGCCAACGCCTGGAAATGCCAACGGTTCTCACCCGCTGGTTGCGTCAGTCGCAGCGCCCGCTGCACCACCGCCGTTCCGGCTGCCGCCAACGCCCCGTCGGGAAGGCGGTGTCGGGTGCTGAGCGCCACCAGGCTCGTCAGCAGTGGCGCCCGGCCGTAGCTGCGGGTCGCCGCGTCGTCGGCGCACATCTCCAGTAGCGGCGGGACGGCGTGCGCGGCGGCGCGGAGCAGAGGTAACCGCGGGAGGGCCGCGGACAGCGCGCCCAGCAGCGCCACAATGTGGTGGTGCCGCCCGCGCAGGTGCGCCCGCTCATGGGCCAGCACCGCGGCCACCTGGGGCGGATTCAGCAGTTCCAGTGCCGCTGAGGTGACGACGATCGTGCTCCGCGCACCGCCGGACACACAGTATGCGGTCGGCTGATCGGCGGTGATGACGACGACGTCCTTGTCCCCGGTGGCTCGCCCGACGATCCGGACCGCTTCTGCGTGTTCACAATTGGAGCGTCGCACCCTGCGCAACGTGCCGACGACGCGTCGCCCGGTCTGGATCGTGGCGGCACCGGTGAGCATCAGCAGGCCGAGCACCACAACCGTGGCGGCGGTGGGCGGTAACGTCACCGCGTCGGCGATGCCCAACGTCTCGACGCAGAAGGTCAGCTCGGTGTGGGTGAGCAGGCTGCGGGTCGCGCCCACTACGAGGATCACCAGGGCCCCGGCCCAGGCGATCAACGCCGTGGCGACGGCCGTCAGCCACGCCGACACCGCCAGCCGAGGGCTGATGCCGGTCGGCAAGTAGCCGGTGAGCAGCCCCGGTGCCAGCCAACTCAACGCGACCGCATACGCCAGCAGGAACGTCACCGCGTTCATCGTGACTTCTCCTCGGTGAACCGCTGAAGCATCTGCCGCAACTTCACCGAGTCGTCGTCGGTGATCTGCTCGAGGAAGAAGTTGAGGATCAGCTCGCTGTCTCCACCGGATTCGAACACCGTGCGCATCAGCTGCGCGGAGTGTTCCTCCCGGGTCATCACCGGCCGGTAATGGTAGGCCAGGCCGACCTTGTCCCGGAGCAGCCATCCTTTGCGGAACAAGTTGTCCATGGTCGACATCACGGTGGTGTAGGCGATCTGGCGGCGGCTGACGAGCTCATCGTGGACACTACGCACCGTCGACGGCTCCGACCGTGACCAGAGCACATCCATCACCACGGCCTCGAGATCACCAAATCCTTTTATTCCCACGCCCATTACCGCCTGTCGAGGCACGTCGCCACACGTACCGTCGTCTCGTTGGTCAACCTATGTAGCGCGATAGTAGCTTCTTCTCCGCTCGAGGCGTGTCGGCCCGCCGTCGCATCCTGACCAACCGCCACCCGATCAGCGCGAGCACGAGGCCCAGGACCACAGCGACGTCGCTTACGTGCGCTGACAGCGTGCTGAGCCAGACCTGCACGTCGTACTGCTCATCGACGGTCAGCACACCGCCGAGGCTCGCGGTGCCGTCCGTGAGCAGGAACACCGCGCCGAGAACGATGAAGACCGTCCCGGTGAGCAGTGAGGTGGTGTGAGTCTGCAACGGCCCCAGGCGGATCGGCCGTCCCCGCAACCAGGACCGTCGGGACAGATCGAAGCGCTCCCACAACCAGGCGAGGACGAACAACGGCGCGGCCATACCGAGGGCGTAGACCGCCATCAACATGGCCCCGTAGATCGGATCGGCTCCCATCGCCGACATGGTGAGGACAGCCCCCAGCAGCGGGCCGGCGCAGAAGCCGGCCAGCCCGTACACCGCGCCGAGCGCCAACACCGAAACGGTGCCGGAGATGTTGATCCGGGCGGTGATCCGTTGCACGGCCGGTATCCGAAATCCCTTGCCCACCAGCGTCATCAACCCGAATCCGATCAAGACCAGCCCGCCGATCACGGTGACTTCACTTCGGTAACGCGTCACCACGGTGCCCACCGCCCCGACCCCGGCACCCAACGGAACCAGCACCAAGCACAGTCCGACCCAGAAGGCCACCGTCCGAACGATCAGCAACTGCACCCGGTCGAAGGCGTAGGCGAAGAACGACGGCAACAGTAAGGCCGAACACGGGCTGAGTAAGGACGCCAGACCCCCGAGAAAGGCACCGAGAAGGCCGATGCCGCTCACCGGCCGGCCAACGCTGCGTCGATGGCACGGACGAATTCTTCGGTGGGCTGCGCGCCGAGCAGGGGTACGTCGTCGATCAGGAACGCCGGTGTGCTCGGTACGCCGATGCCGGTGCCCTGGGCCAGGTCCGCATTGATGACGGCGTCATAGCTGCTCCCCCGCATCCCGGCGGTGAACTTCTCGATGTCGGGCACCTCTGCCTGCTCGGCGAAACCGATCAGGGCTTGCTCGGTCAGGTTGGCTTTCGTGCGCTCCGGCGCGGCGGCATAGACCGCGCGGTTGAATTCCCAGAACCGGCCCTGATCAGCGGCGGCCCGTCCGGCGCGAGCGGCTAGCATCGACTGTTCACCGAAGATCGGAAAGTCCCGCCACTCGATGCGCAGCTTGCCTGCCTCGACGTATCGCCGGATGAGTTCAGGTTCGGTGTCGCGGCTGAACTTGGCGCAGAACGGACAGCGGTAGTCGGAGAACACCACCACTCCGACCGGTGCATCCGGGTCACCCAGGGCGAGCGGGTCCCCTGGCACGCGGCGCTCCATTCCGCGCGCGCCGGTCTGCTCACCGCCACCGGCGGTGGCACTTGCCGATGCCTCCGGTTGCGACGCCGGGGCGGCGGACGCCGCATCGTTGCCTGAACCCGTCGTCAAGTACAGGACCAGCGCGGCCGCAACCAGCACCAGGCCCCCGATGAAGACGATGTCCCGGCGGAGACTTTCGCGTCGACCACTCATCGTCACCTCCGTGCTAGCCTCGTACGTATCTACGGCGTAGGTACGTAGCTCTGTTGTAGCACACCTGACGGCCGGATCACGAGCGCCAGATAAGCGCCAGATGAGGAGGACCGTGTTGACTGGCTGGCCGGAAAGATGCTCTGCGCCAAGGCACTTTGCGTCCGCGTCACGGTTACGTGCGGGGCTGACCGTCGGCCTGGTGCTTGTCCTCACCATCGCGGCCGCTTTCAGTTGGCTGCTGACCCGGGAGTCCGTGGCCCACGCCGCAGCAGCACCGTCGGCAGGTCCACCGGCCACGCCCGTGCCCACGTTCATCGGGTCGAGCCAGGGTCACACCGGGATACCCCATACGCAGCCGTCGACCTTCACCACACTCACCACCCGCGAGCAGACGCGCGTCACCTTCACGTCGACCTCAGGTGCCGCACTCGTCGACGGTGGCACGTACGGTGTGGGCACCGTCATCGTGGCCAGCTTCGACGAACCGATCTCCGACCGTGCCGCAGCCGAACGGCGACTCTCGGTCAAAACCACTCCACCGGTTGATGGTTCGTGGTTCTGGATGGACAGTCAGCACGCCCACTGGCGCCCACAAAGCTATTACCGCCCGGGCACCCAGGTGGTCGCGAAGGCGGACAGCTCCGTCGCGTTCCGCATCGGCGACGCGCACGTGTCCATCGCCGACGACACCACCAAGACGATCAGCGTCTACCGCAACGGTGAGCTGGTGCGGACGATCCCCACGTCGATGGGCATGGGCGGCTCGGAAACTGTTGGTGGAACGAAGATTTCGTTCTGGACGCAGCCCGGGGTCTACACCGTGATGGACAAGGCCAATCCCGTCATCATGGACTCCTCCAGCTATGGGCTGCCCGTGGATTCCCGGTTGGGATACAAGCTGTCGGTCAACTACGCCGTCCGCCTGACGAACAGCGGGATCTACGTCCACCAGCTCGACAGCACGGTCTGGGCACAAGGCAACACCAACACGAGCCACGGATGCCTCAACGTCAACGCCGACAACGCGCGCTGGTTCTACGAGTTCTCCCAACCCGGGGATGTGTTCGAAGTCCGCAACACCGGGGGCGAGCCCCTGCCGATCTGGCAGAACGGCGATTGGGGTGCGTCATGGGATCAGTGGCTCGCCGGAAGCGCACTGCGTTAGGTCTTCTCGCGCGGAGTGGGTATCCCTGCCCCATGACGAACACTGATGCCGTCGTGATCTTCGCCCCGCTGCCCGTGTTGACCGTGACCGTCGAGGACCGCTCCGGCGAAGCCGACATCCACGTCCACGCCGGTGGCCAGGGTGTCTGGCAGTCGCGGATGATGTCCTCGCTCGGCGTGCCGGTGGTGCTGTGCTCGGCCCTCGGCGGCGAGACGGGCGACGTCCTCGGCCACCTGCTGCCCATCCAGGACGTCACCGTGCGCACCGTGCGGGTCAGCTCCCGCAACGGGGCCTACGTGCACGATCGCCGCAACGGAAACCGGGAGGTGATCGCCGAGAGCGCAGGCAATCCGCTGGACCGCCATGAACTGGACTCGCTTTACGAGCTCACCTTGACCGAAGGCCTCACCCACGGCCGGGTGCTGTTGTCCGGGCCGCAGGATGACCGGGTATTGCCCGCCGACCTCTACCGGCGGCTGTCCACCGACCTCGGCTCCAACGGCTGCGACGTGGCGGCCGACCTGGCCGGCGAGCGGCTTGAGGCCGTGCTCGCCGGACGGCCACGCCTGGTCAAGGTCAGCCACGAAGAGCTCCTCGCCGATGGTCGGGCGAAATCCGACGATGCCGAGGATCTGGTAGCGGCCATGCACGCGCTGCGCGAAGAGGGCGCGGGCACCATCGTCGTGTCACGCTCGGGTGCCGCCCCGGCCCTGGCCCTGCTCGACGAGCAGGCACCCGGCGGCGACGGGACGCGCGGCGGTGACATCGTCGAGATCGGCATGCCGAAGTTGCAACCGGCCGACCCGGCCGGCGCCGGGGATTCCATGACGGCGGGCATCGTCGCCGCCCTGGCCAAGGGCCGCCCGCTGCGCCGGGCGTTGCAGATCGGCGCGGCGTGTGGCGCGCTCAACGTCGTCCGGCACGGACTGGGCACCGGTGGGGCGCGGGCGGTGGAGACACTCGCCGAACGCGTCGAGCTACAACCGTGGCAGGCAGAGAAAGGCGCCCACGCATGAGACGTGCCCTGATCACCAACGACGACGGAATCGACTCCCCCGGCCTGCATGCGCTGGCCGCGGCCGCTCGGGATACCGGCCTGGACGTGATCGTGGCGGCACCCGCGGAACAGTCCAGCGGTGCCAGTGCGGCGTTGAGTGCGGTCCGGAAACAGGGCCGCACGATCGTCGAGCGCCGGGAGCTGCCCGGGCTCGACGGCGTCGAGGCCTGGGCGGTGCATGCGCAGCCCGGACACATCGTGGTCGCCGCGCTCAACGGCTGGCTGGATCCGCGGCCGGACCTGGTGCTGTCCGGTATCAACCACGGCGCGAATGTCGGTCGGGCCGTGCTGCATTCGGGCACCGTCGGCGCTGCGCTGACCGCCATGATCAGCCATACCAGCGCGCTGGCGGTGTCCTTGGACGTGGCACTGCACCCTACCGGTGAACGGCACTGGAACACCGCCGCGGACCTCCTGGCACCGGTGCTGGAGCTCCTGCTCGACGCACCCGAGGCCACCGTCCTGTCCCTCAACGTCCCCGACCGGCCGGCCGCACAGGTGGGTCCGTTGCGCCATGCGCGGCTCGCACGCGGCGGGACGGTGCAGGCGCGTGTCGACGACGTCGGCGGCAGTGACCTGCGTTTGGGCGAAGTCGAGGTGACCGACGAGCCGGAGCCGGGCACCGACAGTGCCCTGCTGGCCGCGGGTCATCCAACCCTGACGTCACTGCGATCCGTGGAAGCCGACGACGGGAAACTGGTTCAGGATTGGCTGGATTCGCTGGATCGCTGACCGGGCGCCGCACCCACGCGGATGCCCTCCTCGGCGAGAAATTCGCGGGCGCGGCCGAATTGACGGTCAGCGGCGAAGGCGTGCCATCGATCGACAAGTCCCTCCCGATGGACAAGATCGCGAAACTGGCGGAACGCGCCCTTCCCCGTGATCGCCGTCTCCAACCGCTCCCGCAGCGCCCTATCACGTTGGCGCGCTGCGAAGTCCGCCATATCGAGCCAGCCGTCACGGGAACCCACACGATCGAGCCGAAGCCAACGGTCGGGATCGTCGTCCACGTCGACGGCGGCGTCCTCCCCGACCATCATCGGATCCGTGCTCTCCTCGTCAATGACCTCCCCCGTCTGCAGGTCGAGGTAGCCACCGCCCGACATGCCCTGATCCCCCTCCAATTCGAGACCGAGCGACTCAAGATCGACCGGCACCGCACGACCGGCCAGCGGCTCATCGCGTAGACATGCGAGCAGGTCCTCGATCAGCACCTCGTCGCCGGCGCCGGCGCGCTGCGTCAAACGGGTGATGATCGACACTGTCACCGGTTCGGCCTGATCTCGTCGTTGTTTCAGCGCCATCGGCAGACCCGCGCCCACCTGTTGCAGGACGTCGTCGACATCCTTTCCCCGCACCGCGGCGAGGAAGCGGTCCGCGTCGTCGGTCGCGATGGCGGCGCGAAGCTCGGTCAGGTCGATCGGAGCCACATCCACCGGCGCCGGCCAGGTGTGCAACAGCATGGGGTGCCGCTGGGCTGGTCTACTCGGGACACCTCCCCGCCCGTCGTCGTCGGCCCACCGGCGTCCGTACTGATCGGGGATGTTGCCCCACCCCCAATACGGCAGCGGCTTTCGTGGCGTCACCCCCAACACGTGGAGGGGATCGACCTTCTCGGCACCGACCACACAGCGGTGGACCCAGTCATCACCCAAGTCAAAGGTGAACTGGAACTCCGCCCCCGCCCCCACGATTCGAGCGACCTTGGCCACCTCGATGTCGACTGCCTCCGCGATCGGTCCACTGAACGATCCAACGATCTCGGCACCCGTCTCCGCATCTGTGACGACTCGTCCGTCGGCAAGGGTGAACAGCGACAGGTGGGCTCTGTCCCAGCGGGCGAACGCGTCGTTGATCGCGTCCGCGAGGTCGGCGAAGGTGTGCGACGGTCCGACGGCAAAGACCCGCCCCGGCCAGGGCCACAGATCCCCACCACGCCCGCCGAGCAACTCCACCGTCACCGACAACCATGTCCGCGCCATGTCGTGAGGATGACACGAACGCTCAGCGTCGTGCAGGAGTTGGCTTCGACCTCGCCGCCGGCATCGGGTGATCTGTGAATCGACTCACTGCCGTGAAAGCCCGACCAGCGTGTCTGTGGTTCCAGGAGCTGCGGTTGCGGGCTTGGAGCCGTGGCGATAGCGGTGACTGTCGGCGGCTCAGGAGACAATGCGTACGCTACCCGCGCGATCGGGTGGCCGCCGATTGCTGCGGCATCGGCCGTGACGGGAAAGGACCAGCAGTGAGTTACAACGCCGCCGACATCACCGAGCTCGACGATGTCCAGCACACACGGCTGCGGCCGGCGGTGAATCTCGGCCTCGACGTGCTCAACACGGCGCTGCGCGAGCTGGTCGACAACGCGATCGAAGAGGTCGCCGACCCCAGTCACGGCGGGTCCACCGTGACGATCACCCTGCACGACGACGGCTCGGTCAGCGTGGCCGACGACGGCCGCGGCCTGCCCGTCGACTCCGACCCGGTGACCGGAAAGAACGGCATCGTCAAGACGCTGGGCACCGCGCGCGCCGGTGGCAAGTTCTCGGCGCACGCCGACGCGACGAGCACCGGAGCCGGTCTGAACGGAATCGGCGCCGCCGCAGCGGTCTTCATCTCGGCGCGTACCGATGTGACGGTGCGCCGGGCCGGGAACACCTACCTGCAGAGTTTCGGTCGGGGCTATCCCGGAGTGTTCGACGGTAAGGAGTTCGATCCGGACGCACCCTTCACCCGCTCCGACACCCAGAAGCTTCGCGGCGCCGGCAACCGTAAGCCCGATGCGCACGGCACTACGGTGCGCATCCTGTTCGACCCGGCCGTCGTCCCCGATTCCAGCGTCGACATCGGCGAGGTGCTGCTGCGGGCGCACGCTGCCGCGCGGATGTCTCCCGGGGTGCACCTGGTGGTCGTGGACGAGGGTTGGCCCGGCGAAGAGATTCCATCCGCGTTGTTGGAGCCGTTCAGCGGTCCGTGGGGCACCGACACCCTGCTGGATCTGATGTGCACCGCCGCGGGCACCCCGCTGCCCGAGGTACGCGCCGTGGTGGAGGGACGCGGTGAGTACACCACCGGCCGCGGCCCGACCCCGTTCCGGTGGTCGCTGACCGCCGGGCCCGCCGAGCCCACGACCGTGGCGGCGTTCTGCAACACGGTGCGCACCCCGGGCGGGGGCTCACATCTGACGGCCGCGCTGAAGGGGTTGTCCGAGGCCTTGGCCGACCGCGCCTCGCGCATGCGCGACCTCGGGCTGGCCAAGGGCGAAGAAGGCCCGGAGCCACAGGATTTCGTCGCGGTCACCGCCCTGGCGGTGGACACCCGCGCACCCGACGTGGCGTGGGACTCACAGGCCAAGACCGCCGTGTCGTCGCGGTCGTTGAACCTGGCGATGGCCCCGGACGTGGCGCGCAGCGTCACCATCTGGGCGGCCAACCCGACCAACGGCGACACCGTATCGCTGTGGACCAAGCTGGCATTGGAATCGGCCCGCGCCCGGCGCAGTGCCGAGGGCGCGAAGGCACGATCCCGCGCGGCGTCGAAAGCCAAGGGCCTGGGGACCAACCTGTCGTTGCCGCCGAAACTGCTGCCCAGCCGGGAGACCGGACGTGGCTCGGGCGCCGAGCTGTTCCTGTGCGAGGGTGACTCGGCGCTGGGCACCATCAAAGCCGCCCGCGATGCCACCTTCCAGGCCGCGTTCCCGTTGAAAGGCAAGCCGCCCAACGTCTATGGCTTCGCCCTGAACAAGGCCCGGGCCAAAGACGAGTTCGACTCGATCGAACGCATCTTGGGCTGCGGTGTGCGCGACAGCTGCGATCCCGAGCAGTGCCGGTATGACCGCATCCTGTTCGCCTCCGACGCCGACCCCGACGGCGGCAACATCAACTCCAGTCTCATCTCGATGTTCCTGGATTTCTACCGGCCGCTGGTCGAGGCCGGGATGGTCTACGTGACGCTGCCGCCGCTGTTCGTCGTCAAGGCCGGTGATGAGCGCGTCTACTGCCAAGACGAGTCCGAGCGCGACGCCGCGGTGGCCGAGATGCGCGCCACCTCCAAACGCAAGGTCGAGGTGCAGCGCAACAAGGGTCTGGGCGAGATGGACGCCGACGACTTCTGGAACACCGTGCTGGATCCGCAGCGGCGCACCGTGATTCGGGTCCATCTCGACGACGGCGAGAGCAAGCTGCACCACACGTTGTTCGGCGGGCCACCCGAGGGTCGGCGCACGTGGATGGCCGATGTGGCCGCCCGCGTCGACACCGCTTCCCTCGACCTGGACTAGGAGTACCCGATGACCGCCACCCTGGACGTTCCCGAGCAGAACGCCGACCTGGTGCTCGACCAGAGCGCCGACGACTACTGGAACCGTTACCAGCTGACCTTCGCGCTCTACAGCGTCAGCGACCGCGCCATCCCGTCGGCGTTCGACGGGCTCAAGCCGGGTCAGCGCCGCCTGCTCTACCAGATGCACGATTCGCGGCTGCTGCCCGGCAACAAACCGCAAAAGTCCTCGAAGGTCTGCTCCGCAGTGACCGGCAACCTGCACCCGCACGGCGGCGCGTCGATGTACGGTGCCGCCGCGCTGATGGCCGCCGAGTTCCAGCGGGTGAAAGTCATTGACGGCCAAGGTGCTTTCCCACGCATCCAGGGCGACATCCCGGCCGCGGACCGCTACACCGAGATGCGGTTGTCGGCGCCCGGTGCGGCACTGACCGCCGAACTCGAGGACCACGCGGTGCCGATGGTGCCGACGTTCGACGGCGAGTGGATGGAGCCGACGGTCCTGCCGGCCCGCTGGCCGGTGCTGCTGTGCAACGGCGCCGTCGGCATCGCCGAAGGGTGGGCCACCAAGGTGCCCGCACACAACCCCCGCGAGGTCATGGCGGCCTGCCGAGCCCTGCTCAAAACGCCGAACATGACCGACGACAGGCTGGTGAAGCTCATCCCCGGCCCGGACTGGGGCTGCGGGGCCACCGTGGTCGGCACGGCCGGGCTGCGGGACTACATCACCACCGGCAAGGGCACGTTGACGGTGCGCGGCACAGTGTCCGTCGACGGGAAGAACTGCGTCATCACCGAGCTGCCGCCGGGGGTCGCGAGTAACACGGTGCAGGACCGGATTCGGGCCCTGGTCGAGTCCGGCGAGATGTCCGGTGTGGCGGACATGTCGGACCTCACCGACCGCCGCAACGGGCTGCGCATCGTCGTCACCGCCAAACGCGGCCACAGTGCCGAGCAGATCCGTGAGCAACTGCTGGCCCTGACCCCGCTGGAGTCGACCTTCGCCGCCAGCCTGGTCGCGCTCGACGAGAACCGGGTGCCGCGCTGGTGGTCGGTACGCGAATTGATCTCCGCGTTCCTGCATCTGCGGGATTCGGTGGTGCTGCACCGCAGCGAGTACCGGCTGGAGAAGGTCACCGCCCGCCGCCATCTGGTGGCCGGCTTGATGAAGATCCACCTCGACATCGACGCCGCCGTCGCGGTCATCCGTGGCTCCGACACCGTCGACGATGCCCGGCGCGGCCTGCAGGAGCACTTCGCGATCGACGAAGAGCAGGCCAATTACGTTCTGGCGCTGCAACTTCGACGCCTGACCAAGCTCGACGTCATCGAGCTGCAGGCCGAGGCCGACAAGCTGGACGCCGAGTTCGCCGAGCTCACCGAGCTGGTGTCCAATCCAGATGCGCGCCGCAAGGTGATCGACGAGGAACTCGTCGAGACGGCAAAACTGTTCAAAGGCCCCGAGTTCGACCGTCGCACCGTGTTGGATGCCGAGGCCACACCCGTGACGTCGGGTACGGACGACGACGGGCCGCGGGAGCGGAAGGTCAACACCGCCTGGCGCCTCGACGACCGCGGCGTGTTCTCCGACAGCCACGGCGAACTGCTCACCTCAGGTCTGGGGTGGGCGGTGTGGACCGACGGGCGCGTGAAGTTCACCACCGGTGGCGGGCTGCCGTTCAAGATCCGCGACATCCCCGTGGCCCCGGACATCACCGGGCTGCTGGCCTCGGGCGTGCTCGCCGAGGGGTACCACCTGGCCCTGGTGACGCGACGCGGGAAGGTGTTGCGCATCGACCCGGCCGCAGTGAATCCGCAAGGCGTGGCCGGCAATGGCGTGGCCGGGGTGAAGCTGGTGGCCGGCGACCCGGAAGACGCCGTGATCGCCGCACTGCCGCTGACCTGTGGCAACGGGGAAGCTCTCCTTTCGATCTCCGAGAAGGGTTGGAAGGTCACCGAAGTCGCCGATATCCCGGTGAAGGGCCGCGGCGGTGCCGGCGTCGGTTTCCATCCGTTCGTCAACGGTGAGGATGCGTTGCTCTCGGCGACTGTGTCGACAACGGGCTTCGTGCGCGGCAAGAAGACGGTGCGGGCCGAGAACCGGGCGAAGGCCTCGGTGAAGGGATCGGGGGCGGACGTCACGCCGGCGCCGTAGCCTGACCACAACACTTCGAGGAGGCTCCATGGTCAGCGCGGAACCACACATCTACGTCACCGTGCCGTCGGTGCGGATCTGGGCCAAAAACAACCGTGGGGCGGCAGTCGGCCTGGCGTTCCTTGCCGTGGTGGTGCTGGTAGTGGTGGTTGCGGTCTTCTTGCTGTCCTGATCGGCCGGGTAACGGTTCGACATCCGACGCGGTTCGCCCCGCGAGGCACCATCGTTAACAGCCGCCACATTGTTAACATCGCGCCGTGCAGGTATCCCGACGTGACGCGCTGCGCTATGCCGCCACGGCGTCGGCGTTGGCAGGCCTCGGTGCGGCCGCCGCAGCCATCGGTGCGCCGCCGGCGTTGGCCGCCGCTCCCACCCTCATCGACTTCGCCATGCGCCAGATCCCGGCCGGCGACATCCGGGCGGCCGGGCACTCCGGGGTGATCAACTACGTCTCGACCTCGCGTCCCGGCTCGTCCTTCGGCGCCAAGCCGATCACCCTGCCCTACGCCCGCCAGTTGACGGCGGCCGGACTGGTGATCGTCAGCAACTTTCAGTACGGCAAACCCGGCGGGACAGCGCCATCGGACTTCACCCGCGGGTACGCCGGCGGTGTCGCCGACGCGCGCACCGCCTGGCAACTGCACACCGCGGCAGGAGGCGGCCAGAGCGCGCCGGTCTTCTTCAGCGTCGATGACGACATCGACCGCAACACCTGGAACTCCGTTGCACTGCCCTGGTTTCGCGGAATCAACTCGGTCATCGGTGTCCAACGCACCGGCATCTATGCGGGCGTCAACCCATGCCAGTGGGCCATCGAGGACGGCGTCATCGGCAGATCTGGTACGCCCGGCCGTGCGTGGATCTGGCAGACCCGGTCCTGGTCTGGTGGAAAGATCCACCCAGCCGCAGTGCTCTACCAGCGCGTCATCGACACCGCGTCCAATCCCGGACCGGTGGTCGGGGGCATCCGCGTCGACGTCAACGATGTCCTGGCCCAGGATTGCGGCCAGTGGAACATGCATCCCTGAGCGAGATCCTCAGCTCGCCGAAGGTGTCGGCGACAACGCGGCCAGTGCGGCAACCGATTTACGCACATCGGATTTCAACACGCCGGCGACCACCCGACCGACCGGACCGTTGAGCAGGCCGCCAGACAGCGTGGCGACCACATGGAACAACGATCCGGGTGACTTCTCCCGCACACGCAAGTCAAGGCAGATGTGCACACCACCGCGGCCCTTGCCGCGCAGTTCGATCCGGTTGGGCTCGTCGTATTCGGTGACTTCCCAATGGATCACATTGCGAAAGCCCTTCACCTTGATCAGGGACGAAACAGTAGTGCCCTTCTGAAGCTTTTCGGGAAGCCTGCTGCGCCATCCGCCGAAGATCGTCAGCCATTCGTCGAACCGCGACAGGTCCGACGCGAGGGCCCACGCATCTTTCGGTGAAGCTGGGGAGGATTCGGTTACGTCGATACTCGCCATGGCGGACCTATACCCGAATCTCTACAGCCCGAACAGTGGTGGGAGCGCGAGCACCATCACCAGCCCCCACACCAGGTGGGTCAGCACCGGCGCCAGCACGCCGCCGGTCACGCGGCGCTCCCACGCGCACACCGTTCCGAGGATGACGGCAGCGAACCCCAGCATCGGATTCCCGGACGCCGAGGTGGCGACGATGTAGAGCAGCGTCGAGATCAGCACCGGACGGTGGCCTGACAGCGCGGAGTAGAGCGCACCGCGGAAGAACAGTTCCTCGGCCACGCCGTTGACCAGGGTGATCGTCACGATCAACAGCAACGAGCCGTGGTGGGCGAAGGCGAGGACCCGGGTGATCAACGCTGCGACGACGTCGATCTCGCGCGCCACCAGAGCGCCGACGACAAACGCCGCACCGAGGAGCACACCGGTCGCGATCCCGAGTAACGCCGGCCGCCGATACGGCGGGCCCCAAGACTCGGTGCCCAGGTGCAGCGGGCCCGACAGAAAGGCACCGCCCGCCCACGCCGCGGCCAGGCCGAAGGTTAACCAATAGAAGGTCGGGTCACCGGGGCGGCGAGTCAGCGACACACCGAGTAGAACGGCTCCGAGAATCAGGACAGCCACCACGAAGCGCCGACGTCGGCGGATCACCGACGGCGGTTCCGGCGGGGCTGTCGCGCTGGTGCGCATGAGGTCGAGCAGGTTCGTCATGACGCATGCATCCCGGGTTTGAGAGCGCCGAGAACGCCCAGGCCGGTCCGGACCGCACCGACCACCGGTTTGGGGATGGCCGCCAGCACACCCAATACCCGTCGGGTCTGGCGCGGCGTGACGGCGCCTGCCAGGCGCCGCAACCACAACGCGTCACCACCGGCCCACCTGGGGTCGGTCGTGGCCAGGCGGTGCGGATCCCCCAGAACATCGACCGGCGTCGGCGCGGAATACGCGACGGATCGGGCGAGGGCGTCGTCGACAGCCACCAGGCCTCCGGGCGGGTCGGCCACCGTCGCACTCAGTCTCCGGCCCGAGGTCGTCATCGGATATTCCAGGGAGGCAACAAGATCAGCGGACAATCCACCCGGCAGCGGCAGCACGGCTGCGGTCAGTCGACCGACCAGTCCGATCGGCACACCTGGCAGCGGAAGCGACACCCGGGGGCGGCGACAAATCCGAGCGTAACGCTGTAACAACTCGCCGTAGGTGGTGCGCTCCGGTCCGGCGACGTCGTAGGAGCCGGCCGGAACCTGCTCGGCGTCCGCGGCGGCCACCAGGTAGTACAGGAGGTCACGAATGGAAATCGGGTCGATCGGATTACCGGCCCAGCCCGGCATGGGGAGCGCGACGAAGCGGTCCGCGACATAACGCATCATTTCGAACGAGGTGGACCCGGCACCGATGATCATCGCTGCACCCAGCCAGACGAGCTCGGGACCATCGGGCACCTGCAGTGCCGCGGCCACCTCTGCGCGGCCTTTCAAGTGCTCCGACAAATTTCGCGCGTCGGGGACGAAACCGCCGAGGTAGACGATGCGCGACACTCCCGCCGCCGCGGCAGCCCGGGCGACGTTTCCCGCCGCCTGATTGTCGGCTTCGCGAAAATCGGGTTCGCCGATGCCGTGCAGCAGGTAGTAGAGGACATCGATACCGTCCTTCCGCGATGCGGCCGTCAGCGCGCGGCCCACCGAGTCTGCATCGCCGGCGTCCATGACGACGCACCGGACGTCATCCACCCAGCCGAACCGCGCGACTTTGTCGGCGTCGCGCGCAGCCACGGTGACCTGGTGACCCTCCGCCAGCAATGCCGAGACCAGGCGGGAGCCGACATACCCGGTGGCGCCGGTGACCAGAATGCGCATAGCCGGTTCGATACCCGGCGAGCTCCGAACCCACACCAGGAGTTCCCTGGGTGCGACATCGTGTGGCCGGATCGACCGCGGCTAGGCTGGGACGACCGCCGGGCGCAGAGTCCATCGCAGCTCCCCTGGCCCCGGATGATGTGGAGGATGTATGCGCAGGCGGCTGTCGAAGGCGGCGGTGACCGGCACGGCGATCGTCAGTGTGGCGATGCTCGTCGGTTGTGAGGCACAGGTCTCGGCCACGCCGATCCAGGACATCGCCCAGGATCCGGTAGTTCAAGAGCCGACCGGCCCGGCGGCGGCGCCCTTCGACGGTCTCGACGCCCGCACCCGCCAAGCCACCGCCGACGCAGCCAAATCCGGCGCCGACATCACGGTGTCCGTGCTGGACCGCAACACCGGCGCGGTGGTCTCCAGCGCCGCCAACCAACCGTTCCCGATCGCCTCGGTGGTGAAGCTGTTCATCGCCGACGATCTGCTGCTGCGGGAATCGACCGGCGAGACGAAACTGACTGCGGCCGATCGCAAGTCGCTCGACATCATGCTGCGCTCCTCCGATGACGGTGCGGCCCAGACGTTCTGGGACCGCAGCGGAGGCAACGCCGTCATCTCACGCATCGTGGCGCGGTACGGGTTGACGGGCACCACCGCGCCCTACAACGGGCACTGGGACGTCACGCAAAGCACCGCAAGCGACCTGGTTCGCTACTACGACATGCTGTTGGACGGCAGCGGCGGGCTGCCTCCCGAGCAGGCCAACGTGATCATGAGCAACCTCGCCCAATCCACCCCGACGGGCACCGACGGATACCCGCAACGCTTCGGCATCCCCGAGGGGCTGTACGCGGAGCCCGTCGCCGTCAAGCAAGGTTGGTTCTGCTGCTGGAACGGTGGCAATCAACTTCACGTGTCCACCGGCGCGATCGGGCCGGACCGCCGCTACGTCATGGCGATGAGCTCCCTGGAACCCGGTGATGCCGCATCTGCCCGCAACACCATGACCCAGGCCGTCAAGACCATGTTCCCCGGCGGGCACGTCTAACGGGTCAACGACGTGGCGTCGTGGTGATGTGCACGTGGTCGTAATGGCCGTAACCGGTGGCCTGCGGTCCGGACGGCGTGTAGTAGGTGCCGCGCCAGATCACATCCTGCAACCCGAACCGGGCGGCATTGCTCAAGGCGAAGGCGAGAATCTCATCGCCGAGCGCGATGCCCTCGGGGCTGCCCGAATTGGGGATCATGATGTCGATCGCCAGGCCGCTGGGATGCCATGGCTTGGAGTCTGGCCGCACCCCGCCGATCTCGGCGATCTGGGGGAACGTGGCGCTGACCGCCCGCGCCGCCAAGATCGAATTGGGCTGCAGCCCAACCTCGGAGGCAACGCCCACGGGTAACGCCTCCGGGATGTCGACCCGGGCAGCGGCCAGTGACGCATCTTTTCCCGGTGGTGCGCTTGGTGGGGCGTTGTCGATGATCGCCTGCTGTTGGGGTGTCAGCGCACCGTACTGCGCCTCCGCGGCGGAGATCTGTCGCAGCAGCTCCGTCCACTTGCGCTGCAGGTCGGCGCGCACCGCGGCGGCCTGCTCGGCCTTGGTCCGGGCGTCGGCGGCCGACTTCTCCGACGCCGCCGCGGCCGCGGCGGCGCGCTCCCGGGCTACGCGTGCCCCCTCCAGTTGGTCGGCGATCCGGCCGGCGACCGCCCGATCCAACGACAGTCGATCGATCAGCTGTCGTGGGGACGTCGCGGTCATCACCGCCGCCAACTGACCCCGGCCACCGCTCATGTACGTCATCGCCGCCACTTTGTCGGCCGCCGCCTGATGAGGACCGAGTTCGGTGGTAGCCACCGTGAGGGCTTCCTCGTCGGCACGGTGGCGGTCCACGGCGGTGGCGTGCTGGGCCTGGGTGGCGTCGACGTCGCGTTGGGCTGCGGTGACGGCCTCACGAGTTTCGACCGCCTGGCGGGACAGCTCGTCGAGCTTGGAGAGCGCGTCGGCCGCCGGGTCGGCATGGACGTTGGTTACCGAGGCGGCCAGAACCAGGGCTGCGACTGCCGAGCCGTGCGCCGTTCGCCGAAGTAAACGGCGCACTCCGGTCATACGGATTCTCACGGTCCTTCACTGCAAGGACCGATCTTGGTCCGGCTGTCGATGTTCTCGGACAGGCTACGAACTGGGTCGGACGATGTCCACCTGTCCGCGGTGGGCGCCGGTCTGAATGAGGTAGCTGCCTACGCTACGGCTCCATAGCGTCCGTCAATAGCATCTCCTTCAGCTGCCGACAGAGGAGCGGACATGGCCAGAAGCGAAGACGACAGCTGGGACATCGCCGGAAAGGTCGGCAGCACCGCGCTGGCCACAGCCATGGTCCGGGCCGCCGAAACACTGCGCGACGACCGACTGTTCACCGACCCGTTTGCACAGCATTTCATCGATTCCGCCGTCGCCAAGGGCTGGCAGAACCCCTACGGCACCCAGGACTGGCACTCTGCGGACTACGACGATCCCGCAGTCGCACAATTTCGGCAGGCCTCGACCAACGGGGCCGCTTGCCGGACCCGATTCATCGATGACTTTCTCCGGGACGGTTCGGCAAACCAGGTCGTCCTGCTGGCCGCCGGACTGGATGCCCGAGCCTGGCGGCTCCCTTGGCGCACCGGCGTCGTCGTCTACGAACTCGACCAACCGGGCGTGCTCGAGTTCAAGTCCGACACCATGCAGGGCGAGCGGCCGTCAGCCCGACGATGCCCGGTGCCTATCGACCTGCGGCAAGACTGGCCGGCCGCACTGAGTGCAGCCGGCTTCGAACCCGACGAACCCACCGACTGGGTGGCCGAAGGACTCCTGCCGTATCTGCCACCTAACAGTCAGGACCAACTGTTCGAGCGAGTTCACCGGCTCAGCGCGCCGGGCAGCCGACTGGTGGTCGACATCTATCCGCCCGACTTCTATAACCAGGAGAATCTGCGCGCAATGTTTGCGCGGATGAACGAGACGACCCGCGCAGAGGTCTATTCCAGTGACGAACTGTTCTTCACCGAGGGCCACCGTGCCGACATTGCCGAGTGGCTGACCGAACGTGGATGGACTACCTCCGGCAAGGTCACCGCCGAGGTGATGGCCGAGTTGGGCCGCCGACCACCTGAGAACCTTCCCGTCGGCACGCTGAGTTACCAATACCTGTCGGCCCACCGCGGGTGACGCCGCACGGCATACGCCTGGTTGGCCGTTGCGTCGACGAAACCTAGTGTGGGGTCTGAGATTCCGTGACATCTGCCGATCCTCTGACCTGCGGCGATGCACGTTGTCTCACGTGATGTCACCAGGATTCTGTCTCAGAATTTCGGCATTTCTTCAACACGTACCTCAACCGAATCGAGCGCTCAAGCCGGCAGGCCATCTCCGTGGCAGCGCCCCACTTGTGTCCTGCGACGGGGACGATCCCCACCGCCGATTGCTAGTCAGCCCCCAAGCGATTGATGCCAGCAATCGCTAACACGGGTCTGCTGCACGATCATGTGACAGTTTCGGTCGCGCGTCCTGACTGGCGGGTGTGGTTACGGTGGCTTCGATTTCGACCGGCTCGTCTGCCCGAGGACGGCCTGGTGGCAGCGCCTATATGGCGGTGTAGCGCCACTGCGACATATGGCGATCAAACGTCACGCGCAGCACGGTTTCGGTGGGGTAGCGCTCGGCGACGACTCTCATGTCTTCGATGAGGTCGGCGGCCATCGTCGCCAATTCACTCGGGTGCTCGACGACGGCCGCCCACTGGGTGAAACCGAGGTGTGATCGGCAGGCCACAATCAGATCCTCCGGCGAGGCGGCAACGTCACGTACCTCGGCCTCGGTTGAGTACCCATGCGAGACGATGCCCTGGTGTACGTGATCGCAATCGCAGCCGTTGTCATGGCACACAAATGGGGCGACGACGATCTCGCCGTGCATTGCTGACCAGACATCGCTCTCCCCGCGCGGCGGTGAAGGCCGCCTGGCAACAAGAACATTCACCCGACGCCACCTTTCCCCGCGCTGGCAGGTCCGCCCACATCGAGCATCTCGGGCGAACATCGTTGTAGACGTTGCACAGCCCGATCTGTCCGCCGGCGCGCCGCGTTGGAGATCATTCGACGAGGTCGTCGGCTGGAGGTCGTAAGCCGCCGTTGGTGAAAGCAGGAAGCACGTCGGCGAAGAGGGGCATTAAGTTCGTCGGATCGCCGCCCCACGGGAGTGCCAGCAGTTGCCGGACGCTGCGTCGACCACCGAACGAACGCAAAGCCTCAAAATCCGAGATGCCGAGTGCGACGTTACCGCGGGCAGTGTGTGGGTCACCGAGTTGTACGGAGCCGATGGTGGGAGTGCGCAACCACAGCGCGGGCAGTTGCGCTTGCCGGATGAATTGGTCACCCATCGTCGTCACGAACCCCAGGGCCGCCTTGAACGCGAGATCGCCGTCACGAGAACCCGGCTCCCTAAGTGCACCGCGGATGTCGTGCTCATGGGTCAGGGTGTCGAAGACGAGCTGGCATACCCCCGTATTCGATGAAAAGGCCAGGTTCGCCGCCACCTCGTCGAGCGACTGTCGCCACAGGTCGAGTAAGTCATCGACGCTGCGTCCACCCAGGCGCGCGACCTGGGCGTCCACCCACGGGCTGGTGCCCTTCTTCTCCAAATTCAGCGCAACGATGTCCTGGGCAACACCGGCCAAGTGCGCCACCACCTGTTGGATATTCCAACCGGGACACGCCGGTACGGCCAGCTCAGCGATCCCCGCACGCCCGCGAACCAGCGCATCGACACGTTCGAAGACCAAACGATATGCCGCGCCCGCGTCGCCGATCGGCAGGAGCTGAGGCGTTTTGTCACACTGCTTCCTGTCGTCGCCCTCTCCATTGCTTGAGTCCATGACCAGCGACCCTACACAAAATATAAGAGAAATAAGAGATTCTTAAGATTAAAGTAGGGCGCTCTAGACTGCGCGGTCCGTCCTCACGCCACCCGGACACGCGATCTCATTACAAGCGAAACGAGGCTGTTCACATCCTGTCTCCCGGCGGAAATGCGTTTGAAGCCTGCACACTCGTGCTGCCACGATCAGCCCATGCCCGTCAAAGAATCGTTATATGTAAGGCCGGCTGCGGCCGAGGACTCGATGGCCGTTGCGCACGCGCATGTCCGGTCGTGGCAAGTGGGCTACCTCGGCTTGCTTCCGAGCGACTATCTAGATGCCTTACGGCCTGAAGACAGGGCTAGCCGATATGGGTTCGACCAGATGAACCCGGATGGTCCCTTCACCCAGGTCGCCATCGACGGGGTGACGATCTGCGGGCACGTGACGACGGGGCGGTGCCGCGACGCCGACTTGCAGGGCAGTGGGGAAATCTGGGCGCTATATGTCGATCCTGCCAGGTGGGGCTCCGGAATCGGGCGCTGCCTGATCACCGCTGGTTGCACACAGCTGAGCAGTCAGGGTTATGCCATGGCGTCTCTGTGGGTGCTGTCGGGTAACGATCGCGCTCGACACTTCTACGAACGTGCCGGGTGGCACTGCGACGGCACCGAGCGAACTGACTCAATCGGCCACTATGCCGTCCACGAAGTCCGCTATCAGCGGTCACTCCTGACCTCGCAGTCTCATTCTTAAGATTCGAGGGCGATCAGATCCCGTCTCGATTCTTCGCGGCTGCGCTGGGTTGGGCCGCCGGTAGCGTGGTTGGTCGTGTCTGAACTCCAACCGTTTCCGGAACCGCACGTGTATGACCACGGGCTGCTCGACGTGAGTGACGGCAATCTCGTGTACTGGGAGACCAGGGGCAATCCCAATGGCCGGCCAGCGCTCGTCGTGCACGGCGGGCCTGGATCTGGCAGGACACGGGGCGCCCACAAGGGGTTCGACCCCGAAGCTTTTCAGGTCGTGTTGTTCGACCAACGTGGATGCGGTGACAGCAAGCCTCATGCCAGCAACCCGGCAACGGTCATGGCGCACAACACCACCGAACACTTGCTCGCCGACATGGAAGCACTACGCGAGCACTTGGGCATCGACAGTTGGCTGCTCTACGGCGGTTCCTGGGCGTCGACGCTGATCCTGGCTTACGCGCAACGTCACCCCGACCGGGTGATCGGCATCGTCCTGGTCGGAGTGACCATGACCCGCCCCCAAGAGATCGACTGGCTCTACGGCGGGGTGCGTCTGCTCTTCCCGGTCGAATGGGAGCGGTTCCGCGCGGGGGCTTCCCACCGAGGCCGCGGCGGGAACCTCGTCGAGGCCTACCGGCAGCTGATGGAAAACCCCGACATCGCCGTGCGGGAGCAGGCTGCTCGCGACTGGTGCGCATGGGAGGACGCCGTCATCTCCCACGAAACCTTGGGCAGCCCCGGTCAGTACAGTGCAAAACCCGACGCCGCGAGACTGGCATTCGTGCGGATATGTACGCACTACTTCGCCCATCGCGCGTGGCTCGAGGACGGTCAGTTGCTGCGGGACGCGCACCACCTCAAGGGAATCCCCGGAGTCCTGATCCACGGACGTCTCGACCTGTCAGGACCGCTGCTCACCGCTTGGGAACTCGCTCAGGCTTGGCCAGACGCCGACCTAAGAATCATTGAGG
Organism: Mycobacterium sp. E802; assembly: GCF_001666875.1. Taxonomy (NCBI): domain Bacteria; kingdom Bacillati; phylum Actinomycetota; class Actinomycetes; order Mycobacteriales; family Mycobacteriaceae; genus Mycobacterium; species Mycobacterium sp. E802. The sequence continues at coordinate 18,974 of NZ_LZJD01000124.1, read as the reverse complement.
ACTCCGGTCACACCGGCAGCCCTGCCATGAAGGCCGCAGTCACTGACGCCATCGCTCGGTTTCACCCGTCGCGTTCTCATCACTAGAGAAACGAGAGCGATCAGATCTCGTCTCGGTTGGTAGTCGCCTCGCTGCTGGCTACTCGGCGCGAGGTTTCCAGCTTTCTGACCAATCCCACACAGGTGTCAGGGCCGCACCGAGTGCGTGCCCGGTGAAGGTGAGTTCCCAAGCGCCCGTGTCGGACTTGGCGGTGACATTGGCAGCGGAGAGTTGTTGCAGCCGCTCGGACAGCATGCTCGATGAGCAATTTCCCATCCGTCGGCGCAATTCGAGAAACCCCAGAGGGCCGGGTTCGAGTTCCCACACGATGCGCATCATCCAGCGCTGTCCCAGTAGGTCCATCGCCGCCAGCATGGGGGCGTTAGCGGGATCCTCGGCACGCTGGGCAAACTCAGGACCATTTGCACTTCTCATTTAGAAGCAGCATAGTTGATGCTAAATCAGAAGTGACCGAAGGAGGGGCTGGATGCGGAAAAGCGAACCGGGGCGGCGGATCGCGCTCGTCACTGGCGCCTCGCGCGGCATCGGCGCCGAAGCGGCTGTCCAGCTGGCAGCGCTGGGATTTCACGTCGTCGTCAACTACCGCGAGAAAGCGAAAAGGGCTGACGCAGTCGTGGAGGCGGTACGAGCCGCTGGCGGGTCAGCGTCGAGCGTGCGGGCCGACCTGGTTGATGAGTCGGCGGTAGTCGAGATGTTTGCCGGCATCGAAGCGCAGTTTGGCCGGCTAGATGCTCTCGTGCTCAACGCATCCGGTGGCCTAGAACGGGGCGCAGACCCGGGATATGCCCAGCGGCTCAACTGTGACGCCCAGGTGCGCCTAGCGCATCTAGCGTTGCCATTGATGCCGGTACGCGGTCGTCTGGTCTTCGTCACCAGTCACCAAGCCCACTTCCACGGCGAGAAGCCAGTTCCTCCTGATTACGTCCCCATCGCTGCAAGCAAACGCGCCGGAGAAGACGCCCTGCGGCGCATGCGTCCATTACTCACTGAGCGCGGGATCAAACTCGTAGTCGTCTCTGGGGACATGATCGAGGGAACAATCATTGTCCGCCTACTCGAACGCCGCAATCCCGCAGCGGTCATCTCCCGTCGAGCGGCGGCGGACGGGCTGCCGACAATCAACGAATTCGCATACGCAGTCGCACGAGCGGTCGACGACCCGTCCCCCAGCGAGACCATCTACGTTGGCGGCCACGACTACCTAGCCGACTGCTCAAACCCTCTGATGTCCGGCGGGTAGTTGGCACTTGGTTGATGACATCAACGTGAGACAGCTGGCAAGCGCATGACATCAGCGCTGAAAATATGACACGCGGCGTGAGAACCTACAAAGTGCATGTAGGTTCTCAAGTTTCGCTGCATATGGCCGTGGCTGTGACCTGCGGTTGTCAGATTTGTCTCACGCCGTCTGCACCGAAGTTTGTCTCACGAAACACTGCATTTCCTACGCGCAGGTTTGAGTGAGCTCAGCCTTACCTAGTGGCGATACGCCTCCGAAGATGCGTGGCATCTTGATATTTCGTCACTGTGACGATGAATCGTCTCGGTCAGAGCATTGTCATAGGGTTGCCCATGGCACCGATCGAGGCACCCGATGCCGGTCGCGAGAAGCCGGTCGGCGATGTCCGGTGCCACGGTATTTGAGGTTTGCCAACCGATCTGATGCGACAACGTGATTTTCCCATGTGATTGAGATCGTATTAGAGACCGCCAAGACTCGGGCACAGAGGGGCGAGACACCGCGAGATTAGACGACGGTGTGCACCGCTTCCTTTCAGGCGGCCCGCGGAGGTTGCCAGGACCGTAGGCTCAGGCGATGCGGTCGTATCCCACTCTCTACCGGGGCGTGGAGTATCGTTCCCGGCTCGAAGCTCGTTGGGCAGCGTTCTTCACCGAGATCGGGTGGCGAACCACGCGAATCCACTGCCAAGCCAACTCCGACCCGTCTTCCGCCGCAGATAGTCAGTTCCATCCTCCCGCAGGCGTTCTCGGCGAATTCTGGCACGATTCCGGGACAGGTTGGAATGACGGCGAGAAGTTCGGCGCCAACTCGAGGTGGTCTTGGGACACCGGTCTGTAGTTCGTTTGCGAAGAGTGCAACGGCATCAGCGTCTACCAGCAGATCCACTCGTGGACAGGCCGCCCATGCAGGCACTACGACGGGGACCGGCTTCTCGGCCACATCAGCACCGACGTGCTCGATCAGCACTGGGCGCGTACCTGTAACGAGGTTAAGTGGCACGGCAGACTTATCTAGCTTGCTAGATCCGGCGAAGCCGGATTATTGAGTCAAGTTTTGTGGTGCGTGGGTCAGGTTTAGTCGAATGGTCTTGTGGAGGTTGGTGTTTCGTTTCGTGATTATGGCGCCGTGGTGAGGTTTTCGACTGCGGCGCGGTATGCGGTGGCGGCGGACCTATTTCTGCCTCTTGCCACGCGGTGACGACGAATTGCGCACTGGCGCTTGGCGCACACGCTCCGGAACACCTTGTCAGAGTCGAAACATTTCGCGAGCCATCGCAGCATCGGCGATGAAATCAGGACGCTGCGGACATCCCGGCTGTTCCGGTTGCTTGCGATTGTCACGTTTGGGTGCGTGTTCGATCGTGCGGTGATCTGTTCGGTGGAACATGTCGGCGATTCGTGCCCATATGGAGGTGCGTTGCGTGCACTCCGGGGCGTTCAGGTGGGTGGCGTCTGGACCGAGGGCCGCCTGACTGCGGGACGATGGCGCATGTGGCGGCAGCGCTTCGAGTCGATGTTCCACCGGCCCAGTAATTTTCGCGGTCGGGGTGTTGACCGTGGGGGCAGTCTCACGCGCCGGCGCAGTCACCGTGTCACGCTCGGCGGAGGCCACGGTAGCGGAGGCAATCCGTGCGTTCATAAATCGGACGCTACTACTTCTTATTTTTGAAGTCCATACTCTTTTTGAAGTCGATGATTCAGATGTTATATTCAGATCACCATGGCGAAGAGGTCGTACGACGAGTACTGCGGACTCGCGGTTGCGCTCGACCTGCTGGGCGAGCGCTGGACGATGCTGGTCATCCGCGAGCTGCTGATGGGCCCGAAACGCTTCACCGACCTGCTGGGCGGACTGTCCGGCATCGGCACCGGTTTGCTTACTCAGCGACTGCGGCAGCTCGAAGAAGCACATGTCATCGAGAAAGCCGTCCTCCCGCCGCCGGCCGCCTCGGCGGTCTATCAACTCACCGCCGATGGCGAGATGCTGCGACCAACTCTTCTCGGACTGACCCGATGGGGATTGCGGCGGCTGGGAACGCCGACCGAAAGCCAAACGCCCAACGCTAACCTGCTCGCTTTCGCGATGGCGGCTCGCTTCAACCCTGCCAGCTCACCAGCCGCCGACGGCGAGCACGAATTGCATGTCGAGGGTTCGATGTTCCAGATCATCATCGAGAACGGCGCCATCCAGATTCATCCAGGACCTGCGGAGCGCGCCCAGGCGACCATCACCACCGACATGGCCACGCTGATCGCCATCAACAATGGCTCGTTAACACTGGCTGAGGCGATCAGCGCCCAGACGCTGGTCGTCGACGGCGACGCGGAGGTGATCACGGCACTTGCTGACGCGTTCGAGCTGGACGCACAGGTCGCATAGCAGAGCCGAATCTCACCCGCGTCGAAGCGGCTGGGTGGCCTTACGCCCAGGGCTTAAGTCAACGCGGAAAATTAGCGGTCGGCGTCGGTGTAGCGGATGACGCCGCGGATGTTGCGGCCCTCGAGCATGTCGGCGTAACCGTCGTTGATCTGCTCGAGCTTGTACTGCCGGGTGACCATGTCATCGAGGTTCAACCGGCCGACTTTGTACATGCTCAGCAGCTGCGGGATGTCGTGGTGCGGGTTGCCGCCGCCGAAGATGGTGCCCTGCAGGCGCTTCTGCAGCAGCGTCAGCATCGACAGGTTGAGCTTGACGTCGTTGCTGGCCATGTTGGCGACGGCGGTGGCCACCACGGTGCCGCCCTTGGCGGTGATGTTCATGTAGTGGTCGATGTCCTCGCCCTTGAGCTCGCCGACGGTGACGATCGTCTTGTGCGCCATCCGACCCTGGGTGACCTCGACGACGCCGGCCATCGCGGAGAAGATGTCCGGGTAGGCGTGCGTGGCACCGAATTTCAGCGCGTTGTCGCGCTTGAACTCGACCGGATCCACCGCGAATACGTTCCGTGCGCCTGCGGCCAGCGCGCCCTGCAGCGCACCGGTGCCCAAGCCGCCGACACCGACGATGACGACATCCTCACCGGGGCGCACATCGGCGCTACGCACCGCCGAACCATAACCGCTTGTGACGCCGCAGCCAACGAGGCAGGCCACCTCGAACGGGATGGACGGATCGATCTTCACGACCGAGCTCTTGTGCACCACCATGTACGGGCTGAACGTGCCCAGCAGGGTCATCGGGATGACGGGCTGACCGTTCTTGACCGCATGGATGCGATGGGTGCCGTCAGACACCGACGTTCCGGATAGTAATAGGGCGCCGAGGTCGCACAGGTTGCGCAGACCTTCCTGGCAAGCCGGACACTCACCACACGACGGGATGAACGACAGCACTACGTGATCGCCGGGGGCGAGGTGCTCGACACCGGGGCCGACCTCGGTCACGACGCCGGCGCCTTCGTGGCCACCGAGGACCGGGAAGCCCGCCGCTGGGATGTCGCCGGTCACCAGGTGGTGATCGGAATGGCACATGCCCGAGGCTTCCATCTGAATCTTGACCTCATCCTTGACGGGGTCACCGATCTCGATCTCCTCGATCGACCACGGTTGATTGAACTCCCAGATCAGAGCGCCTTTGGTCTTCATATCTCCCTCTTCCTGGATGTCGTTGGCTGTAGATGGGTCGTTATGCGCCAAATGGATTAGCACGTACCAGCAGCCGCTGATAGCTCGGCCCCATCAACCGAACGAGTGCATCCAACGCGTGTGCCTCCGAGCCGACGAGGACTCGGGTACGGCGCTTGGACACTCCGTTGAGGATTGTTTCGGCTGCATTGTCTGCGGTGTGTCGAGCCAGTTTGGTATCGAATATTTGTGCAATGGCTGCAGAGTCGACGTCGCGGGCGGTAACGGCGTTGCGCGCGACTGCGGTCTTGATCCCACCTGGATGAACGCAAGTGACGCGCACCGGTATTCGCGCAGCGTACATTTCCTGAGCTAGGGCTTCGGTGAAGCCTCGCACTGCGAATTTAGCGGCGTTGTAGGCACTTTGGCCGCTTACAGACAGGAGCCCGAAGAGGCTGGAGATGTTGATGACGTGTCCGTCGCCAGAGGTGATCAGGTGCGGTAAGAATGCTTTCGTACCATGTACCACGCCCCAGTAATTGACGTCCATGACGCGTGCGACGTCGGCGATCTCGCTTTGAAGCACGGTGCCGAAGTAGGCTACGCCTGCATTGTTGTAGATCTGGTTCACGCCGCCGAATTCTTCGGCCACCTCTTCCGCGTGTGCCAACATAGCCGCATAGTCGGTGACGTCGACTTTGTCTTCGCGCACGCCGACGCCGTACGCCAGGCATGTACTCGTCGTCTCAGCAAGGCCCGCTGTGTCGATGTCAGATAGCGCGAGTGAAGCTCCTTGTCGCGCGAGCCCTTCTGCTAGAGCACGGCCCAGGCCCGAGCCTGCACCCGTGACGACGCAGACCTTGCCGTCGAATGTCGATGTTGTCATGTGTGGTCCTTCTTGCTGTCGGAGCGGCGCGTTGCGATGATTCGGCCTCCGCGTGCTGGCACGGTGATGATGTTCTTGGCTTTTCTCGTTTCCGGTGCACGGCGATGGGGCCTGAGATCGTAGGTCTGCAGGACCGTCTTCAAGACGATCGTCATCTCCATCACGGCAAAGAGTGCCCCGATACAACGGCGAGCTCCGCCGCCAAACGGTATCCAGGTGTTGGCTTCGGGTTGTTGGCCCAGGAATCTGGACGGCTCAAACTCGGTGGGTGCGGTGTGTCGTGCCGGATCGGCATGCACCAGAGCAATGGCTGGCAAGACAGTGATCCCTGCGGGCAAGTGGTACTCGCCGATACGGACCGGTTCCGTCAATTGCCTTGCCACATCGTTGATTACTGGCTTGATCCTCAAGGTCTCTTTGGCAACCGCAGCCAGGTAGTCGTCGTCATTATCGAGTGCGGCCTGCTGGGCGGCGGCGAGTTGCTCTGGGTTACGAACCAGTTCGTGTAGAGCCCAGGCCAGTCCGGCTGCGGTGGTGTCATGTCCGGCGAGCAACACCGAGATGATGTTGTCCCGCAATTCGACATCATCGAGGCCGCGGCCACTGTCGCCATCGGAGACCTGCATCAGCCGGGACAGCACGTCGTGGCGAGTGCGGTAGCTGCCGCTGGCGCGGCGCTCCGCGATCTCGGCGTAGGTGATCTCGTCGAACTTTCGCTGATGCCGCAAGTGTGTACGCCAGGGCGGTAGCCGGTGGAGGCGCGGGTAATGCAGTCCCATCAGCGTGACAGGGTCGATGCCGGTGATGTGGTGAATTGCTGGCCTCAGCTGCGTAAGCCGCTCCCTGGACGTCACACCCAGCACGACGGACACGATGACTTCGAGCATCAACTCTTGCATGCGGTCGAGGGCGCTAAGTGGCTGTCCGACAGGCCATCTAGAAACCGCATGGCGGGTCCGCTCGGTGACCATCTCGCGATATCCGTCCAATGCGCGACCAGTGAAGGCCGGGGCGAGTAGACGGCGGGTGCGTTTGTGCTCGTCTTCGTCGGTGAGCAGTACCGAGTGATCGCCCATCGCGGGCCTCATGATCGAGTTTCCCTCACCCGCATGATAAACATCGGGAGCCCCCGCGAAGACCGTCTTGATGTCCTCCGGTCTTCCCAACACCACCATGTGGCGGTACGGCGCAGTCGGTTTCAGCAGGAACGTATCGCCGTACTTGCGCCTCATCGCAGGGTAGAGTCGATGCCGCGCCAGCGTGAACAGCAGCGTCTGCAACCAGGCTGGCAGACGTGGGCCCGGCGGCAGCCTTAACTCTTGCCCCCGGCTTGCGGAGAGGTCGGTGACGGTCATCGGCGGCCTCGCTCGATAGTGCAGCCCAGGCCGGCGGCTTCGTAGATGCGGTTGGCCCGCAGCGTTTCTTCCTCGGACTCCTGCGACTTGCGCATTGCGCGGCGAAGAATGGGTGGCGCCATGATGGAAGTCACCACTGCCATCAGCACCAGGATTGTGTACGCCTCCGGCCCGAGTACACCGAGCTGCAACCCTACTGTTGCGACGATCACTTCGACGACGCCGCGCGCGTTCATGCCCGCGCCCAACGCAAAGGAATCGTGGCGGCTCAGTCCACTGAGTTTGCCTCCGAGGAACGCGCCGAGGAACTTGCCGATGATCGCTGTACCGATAACACCGATCGCGGCGAGCAGCACAGGCCATTTGACCAGTGCCGATAGGTCCATTCGCAGGCCGGCAGTGGCGAAGAACACTGGTGCGAGGACGGATAGGACGACCGTGTTCAGCGGAGCGATCGCCTTGGGTTCGAGCCGAGTACGTCCCAGGACGATGCCGATCACAAAAGCGCCGAGCAGAGCTTCCAGCTTCATCGCCTGGGTCACCGCCGAGCTCGCGATGATCAGGACGACGACAGTGGCTCCGATCGTCCCGGAATCTCCGGAGCGACTTACCCAGTCCACGATGCGCTGCGCAAGGAATCGCCCGATCGTCATCGCGAACAGGACGACCGCGGCCAGCGCGGCCAGAGGTAGCAGGATCGCTGTGGCGTGAAGGACTCCAGCGGTGGCCACGGCGGACACCAGTGCAAGCAGGAACCACGCCAAGAGGTCGTCGATCATCGCTGCGGTCATGATGAGCTGCCCGACGTTGCGGTGAGTCATCTTCAGTTCCATGAGCGTCTTGGCGATTACGGGGATCGCGGTCACGCAGACCGCGACCCCCAGAAACAGGGCAAACACGCTAGGGCTGATGTGCTCGGGACGAATGGGTTCCGGCAGCGCGAACCCGATCGCCAATCCTGCTGCAAACGGGATGACTACCCCGAAGAAACTGACCATGCCTGCGCTGCGCGCCTTGCGACCAAAGCCGCGGGTCTCGAGCTGGATGCCGGCGAGGCCGACCAGCAACAGGACGCCGAGTTGCCCAACGGCGTCAAGCAGGTGCGTTTGTATGCCGTCGGCCCGAAACAGCCAGTTCCACAGCCCCGGGAGGGCGTGGGCCAGAACTGTCGGGCCAACGACTATGCCGGCCAGAAGCTCGCCGGTCAACGCGGGAAATCCCCATCGCAGCGCTAATCCACCCAACAATCGCGCAGCCGTGAGAACCACCGCAAGCTGGATGAGGAAGACAAGCAACGCGTGCGCGGTCAGGGGGGCGATGAGGTTGACCGAGGAAGTCATCTGCGCGCCTACAGGATTCCGCCGACGTGTCGCCAGTCCTTATTGCGGTAGGTCAGCATATCGCGAACAGGTTGGGCGGCCACAGACGCGCCTGCCCGCACTTCGGCCAGGGTCAACCGTGCGGCCTCCTTACTGACATCGGCGAATCCGCCGGTGAAGTAGGTACCCCGAACATGGCTGGGGCTTCCATAGCGCCCCCAAAGCAGAACGCGTGTCATGCTCAGCAGGGTGAACGTGCCTGTGGGAAGCCGACTATCGGGGTCCAGAGCGCGCCACCCTGTCCAGGTCGACGAGGGCACCAGCCCGCTTTCCCGCAATGCTGCGTGGATGCGGTGGACAGCTTCCGGGGAGTCGATCTCCTTGTCTTTGACGGCCTGAACTGCGGCGCACGCTCGGGTGAACAGCGCCTCGAAACGCGGGTTGTCGATCGCCTGCAGGCCACGGTAAGGCGCCTGTTCGAGTCTGTTGAAGACCTGCGTGTCCTTGGACTTCTCGAATTCGATGATTCTCTGCAGTTGCGCATTGGCGCCGTACATGGTGCCCAGGCACCACACCCGAAACCATGCGTTCCACAGGTCGAAGTCCTGGAATGCGGTGTAGGAATTGGCCACCAGGCTGTCGTAGTAGTCGAACGACTTCTTGGTCCAGGTCTGCAGATACTCGAATCGATCGGTGGAGAAGTCATCTTCGCGGACAGCATCAATCAAGCGGTGCCCGAGCGCATTGAGGATCATGACGGTCACCGCGAGCCCGCTGGAGAACAGCGGGTCGATGAAGTCGGAGGCGTGGGGCAGCAAGCACCATCGGTCACCGATGATCTGCTTTGAGGCGAATTGGCTGCGGTTGGACGACATGTAGGCCCGCACCGCTGAGGCTTTGCGCATCTGCTTCTGGAACGTGGGAAATCTGTTGATGTGAGCCCAGAATTCCTGTTCGGCCGACTCACCGTCACGTTGCGGGTACATGTCGATATCGAGGTTGATACCGACGCTGCACAGTTGGCTGGTGGTTCCGACATGGTTGTCGAAAGGAATCACCCAGGCCCAGCCGCCCTCGAACAGATGGTGCAGTGTTCCCTGGGAGAAGGGGCTGGGCATGCGATGCTCGCGCCGCGGGGCGATCACCCGGTCGAAAGGTTCGACCCCGACGAAATGGTTGAAAATGGTGCGAGAGCGGGTTTGGTAGGGCGCCGGGTCGATCCGAAGACCGAGTTGCTCACCGAGCAGGCTGCGCATGCCGCCAGCATCGACGACATAGAGTGCGCGGTATTCCCCTGCGGTGGCTGTACGAATGGTGGCGCCGTCATCGTCGAAGTCGACGGCGACCACTGGGGTGTGGGTCAATCCGGTGGCGCCGTAGGACAATGCGACTTGATAGAGGTACGCATCAACGTCCTGGCGGAAGAAATGTGAGTCGGGCCCGATCGGCGGAGCCCAGGTGGGGTGCTGATTGCATTCCTCGGGCCGGAACGGCTCCCCTTCACGATGGTAAGCAAATCCGAAGTTGCGTTTGACACCTGAACTAGCACTCACCTTGCGTCGCAGGGTGTGATGACCGGCGAGAAATCCGAGCTCCGGCACGTCGTATCGGCGAGCTAGGACGCGCAGCCCCACGATCGTCTCGGGTACCGTCGATTCCCCGATCGCAAATCGCGGATGCCCCCCGGCCTCGATGATGGCCACCCGCACACCGTGGCGAGCCAGAATGGTCGCCAAAGTGCTGCCCCCGATGCCACCGCCGACGATGACGACGTCGAACTCCCGGCTGCCCTCTACGTCGAGCCTCGATGCCTTAAGCATGGGTGTTCACCTCTTCTTTCAAAAATTGTGTGATGAGCTCGGCGAGCTCGAACGGCTTGTCCTCAGGCAGCAGTGAGCACGAGTTCGGTATCCAGCGAAGTTGAGAGTTCGGAAAGTCTGCCGCCAGCCGCTCGGCATGGGCTGCGGGAAACGTCCGGTCCTGAGGTGACCAGACCACCAGAACCTGTCCGTGAAATTCCTTGAAACGCGTTGCTGCGGAAAGAACGTCCTGACTGTCGAGGCTTCGCAGCATACGTTGAAGGTCGGTAAAGATCTCACCGTCGACGATGGCGGGTAAGGCCCATGAGTCCGAGGTCGCCGGTTCAATCGGGCGCCGGGTCAGCCATCCATAGGAGAACGGCAGCGCGCGCAACGCCCGGATGCGCAACGGCCCCAACATCAACAGTTGCGCGCCGGGAGAATGCGCGATGACCTTCAGTACGGGGCGGTAGCGCTTAGGTGGGGCGTTGTCGTAAGCCCCGCCGGACGCCAGCACCAGTCGTGCCACCAAGTCGGGGCGGGTGACGGCCAGAAGCTGAGCTACCGGCGTGCCCCCGTCGTTTCCGATGACGGTGGCGGCACTTATCCCCAGAGCTTCCAACGTCTCCGCCACCAGGCCGGCCAGCCCAGGGAAGGACAGATCCGCCTCCGGCATGGGCGTCTGATGAGCCCCATACGGTAGGTCGATGCAGATGCAGCGATACCGCCCGGCTAGCGTGGCGACGACCTTGCGCCAGACGTTGCTGTTCATCAGCGGGCCGTGCAGGAAAATCAGCGGCTCACCAGCTCCTACGTCGAAGTAGGCGATCTCACCAGAGGACAACGTCAGGCGGTGTCGTTCTCCGAGGCTGCGGTGGCGCCACCACGGGCGGGCATCTTCATCAATCACGAGGTGACCTCCAGGGCGTTCGATTCAATGAAATGTGTGACGAGTTCGGCGATTTTGGCTGGCTGGTCTTCTGGAGCGAACGTGTAGGCATCCGAGATCCACTCGAGGTTCGCGTTGGGGAAGTCCCTCTTCAGCCTGTGGGCGTTGGCTATCGGACAGAATCGGTCCTCGCTCGACCACGCGATCAGAACCGGGCGGGTGAACCGTCCGAAATGACGGGCAGCGGCCTCGGTGTAGCGCGACTGCAACCCGTCCAAGACCCGGCGTAGGTCGTTGCGGACAGCCTTATCCAGCACAGCCGGCAATACGTAGGTGTCGGCCGCACGATGGTCGATAGGCCGGCGGGTTAGCAAGCCATGCGCCACGGGCAGCCGCCGAAGAGCACGGAGGCGCAGCGGTGTCAGCAAGGCCAGGAGTCCGCCTGGGACGCGGGCGATCCACTTCATGGGAATGTATTCGCGTGGCGGGCAATCGGTGTAGGCATCACTCGATGTCAACACCAGGCGGCCTATGAGCTCAGGACGTTGGGCCACAACCAATTGCGCCACTGCGCCCCCGGTATCGTTGGCGACGATCGTCGTGCCGATCAACCCAAGCTCATCAATGGCATCAGCGACGAGGCTCGCCAGCCCGGGCAGCGACACATCGGCTGCGGGCAGGCCGTGGTCATGAGAGCCGAACGGTAAGTCGAAGGTGATGCACCGGTATTTCTTGGCGAGGAGGGGCACGACTTTTCGCCAGAGGTTCGCATTGACCAGCGCACCGTGTACGAACACCACGGGTTCGCCCTGCCCGGATTCGAAGAAACGGACCGCCCCCTTCGCAAGTCGCCTCGATCCTTCGGCGCCTAGAGCACTGTCGCGCCACCAGGTGCGTTGCCATCCTTTGGGTGTCATCGTGGTCACCTCGCCTGCTTTCGGCCGAACTGGCGGTACATCGAAGCTTGCGCGTCTGCCAAGACCGTTGAGAAGGAGTTGCCTGGGCGACAGACTGCGCGGGCAAAGGAGACAGCTGCCGGAAGCCCCATCAGGCGCCGTGGGTTGTACTCGTGCCGAAGCATCAAGGTGAGATTCCGGCGGCGCCGTTCAGACCGGCTGATATAGCGGAAGAGTTCGACGTCGATCGAATTTGTCGGCAGCCCCAAACCGATGGAACGGGAGAAGAAGTACATCGGTCGTGCGTCCGCGTCGCGGTGTCCCCACCACCGGGCGGTAGCCGCATCGATAGTGCGTGGGCTTCCGTAAGCCGGTGTCAGATGCGCCGACAGCGACCGCACCTGACGTAACGCGTCGGAGATCCCCTGTCCGGTGATGACGTCCTTGAAGTGCCCGGAGTCGCCGACGAGTACCCAGCCCTCGCCGGCGGCCTCGCGGAAGAAGCCGTCCATCCTGCGCACCGCGCAGACTTCGCCCACCTGTTGCGCGCGGTCAAACAGCCCTTGCAGCGTTGGGATGATGCGCTGGGCGTTCTCTTCGAACACCTTTTTGTCCCGGTAGTCGCGCGGATCATCACGGGGAGGTTGCGCCACGACGAGGGTCATGCCGCTATCGCAGGGCACCATGAAGTAGATCTGGCGGCCGTCACGGACGAGCTGAAACTCATGCGGGACAGGCAAGTTGGCGTAGTACCGCCAGATCGCATCACGGTCGTTGGTCGTCACTGCGTACTTGGCGGCACCGACCAGCCGGGCAATTGTGGAGTTTCGACCGTCGGCGCCGACCACCAGGGGCGCACTTATGTGATGCTGGTTGCCGTCAGGATCCACGGCGACCACGCCGCGCACTCTGCCGTTGTTCTCGGTGAGCAGCCGGGTGACCGACATGCCTGTGCGCACGTTGACCTGCGCGCGTTCCACGCGCTTGCGCAGCATCTCATCGAGCAGAATCCGTCGGACGCACATGCGAGGCCACTGCGGATGGCGGACGGACATGTCCACGCCGTCCATGACGGTTCGGGTGGCGTGCAGCGGCGGCGCTCCGAGAGCGTGAAGCTCGTTAAGGATGTCGAGCTCGTCCCACAGCCGTAGATCTTGCAGGTAATGGGTTGACAGCACATCGGTTTCGCGTTCGCCGCGGTCTAAGAGAATCACCGATTTACCGGCGTCAGCCATGCGGATGGCCAGTGCGCAGCCGGCGATGCGGGCTCCGACGATGATGATGTCTGCGCGCTCGTGTGTGACAGCAGCCGTGGCGCTGCTCGATGTCACAGGCGCCGGTGTCTTTTTGGGTGGCGATTCCGCGCGGTCCTTGCTCGCGTCGACGTCGGGTTCGCGGCTGATCGCTTGTTCGGTCATGACAGGGCGACCTTTCTCGTCGCGGCGGGTTTGTTCGGCGATGGTTGCGGTACGGCGACGGCGATGTCTCGGCCCTCACGTCGATCGGCGAAATCGAGCAGCTTCAGATACGCCTTGGTTCCGAAATACAATGCTGGACGCGGCATCGACAGCGCGCGCCGCCGCGACCATGGCAGCGTCTCAGCAGGGTGCCCGCCGAGCTGTCGGGCGAACCTCCACGCCGCGTCGACAGCGAGGGCAAGCCCATGTCCGCACCACGCACCCGCGTGGTAGACGCCGGTGTATCCGGGAACGGTACTAACCATCGGTAAGCGGTCTTGGGTGCTGGCGCCCAATGCCGACCATCGGGCACTGACCCTGACACCCGCGAGGGCTGGGAATCGCTCTGTCAGCTCGCGATAAAGCCGTTGCTGGACCGCGTCGGCACTTCGTGAATCCGGTACTGGATCCCCGGTGGGCACGATCACCGGACCACCGCCGAATACCAGGCGGCCGTCAGCCGACATCCGGTAGTAATTGAAGAAGTTGCGCTGGTCGATCACTCCGCCCCGGCCGTTCCATTGCAGTTGTTCTTGCTGATCGGCGGTCAAAGGCTCGGTGGCAAGAACGTGCGCGCGGATGGGCACCACGCTGTGTGGGAACGGGTTGAGATCGTGGGCATAGCCGTCCATGGCGAGCAGCACTTTGTCCGCGACGACCGAGCCTGTCGCCGTGCTGACGCGCGTACCGCGTCCGGTGGCCAGTGGCTCCATCGTTAAGGCGCGGCTTTGTTCGAACACGGTGACGCCAAGAGTGATGACGGTGTCGGTCAAGCCCACTAGCAATTGGTAGGGATCGACCAACATCGTGTTGTCGTAGGACAATCCAGCCAAAAATCCTGGCCCGGCCCGTTCAGTGAGTTCGGTGTCGCTGAGGCAGTCGACGCCGCGGTCCAGCTCAGCCAGTGCTTTCAAATGTGTTTGCATGCGGTGTTTTTGGCCGACGGTCGTCGCGGCGAGTGTGTGCGGTTCATCGCGTTGGTCACAGTCGATGTGTTCTGCGTTGACGATCTGACGGAGCAGGTCGACCCCGTGCTGGGATGCGTCAAATGCCGCGCGCGCCCCTTCGTCTCCGTACTTGCGCCGTAACTGGGGCAACGCCATCTTCAAGCCGGGGCTGACGATGCCGGTGCATCCGCCGGTCGCCCCCGCGCCTATCCGCCCAGCTTCCAAGACTGTGATCGACAGTCCTGGTGCATATTTGGACACGTAATACGCTGTCGCCAGTCCTGCCAGGCCGGCGCCGATGATGGCCAGGTCGGTCTCAACAGTGCCGTTGAGCTGCGGCTTGGGGGTGACGAACTCTGATATCTGGAACCAGATCGGTGCGGTGTCGAGGCACCTCGTCGCGTCTACCATTGTGTCCTGTCCTCAGAGTGAATTGGTTGCTCGTGCCAGCCACCACATGTCCCGCAGGCGTATTCGGCCCGGGAAGGCGATGTATTCGGGTTCGATCTGGTGGGGACGCCATTTCAGCTTGAAGGCCAGCTGGCTTTGTGCTGGGTAGAGGAAGGCGCCGCGCTCACGTATCAGCGAGATTGCCTTGCTCAGAATCGGGCTGGAGGCGCCTGGCAGTTCGTGTTCGGGGTCGATTCCCACGAATGGCGTGAGGCCGAGATGGATCCATTCGGCCCCGCCAGCACGAAGCACGTCGGCTGCTTCGACGAAGATGTGCTCGATGACACCCGGCGGAGCATCGGGCAAGCGGCGAGTGAGGTCGTAGAGCCAGCCTGGCTGCGGGCCATAGGCGGGCGAGAACGAGATGTAGGCGACGACGTGGGTGCCGAGCATCGCGACGAAGAGCCGACGATGATCCTGTACGGCGTCGTTGCGTTCGCCAACCATCAGACGTAGTTCCTTGACATGGCGGCCTTTATTGCGTAGCCATTGCTGGTCGATGCGGTCGAGTTGTTCGGCGAATCGCAGGTCTTGCTGCATGTCCGCGGTCGCCTCGACGACATGCACGCCCTCCCGGCGCGAACGCGCCACCATGTTGCGGGTCTTGACGAACTTCTGACCGCGCAGGCTGAACTGGGATAGGTCGATGCTGTAGGTGCACCCGAACTGGTTGACGACCCAACCGTCGTTGGCGGCGCGTTCGGCGTCGTGTCGGGACAGTTGCACGGCGATGATGCGCTTGCGTTGTGACGCAGCCGACTGTGCGAACGCCTCTGTCAGAACGGCGCGGTCAGCGTCGGTCGCTGCACAAGGTCCGGTGAACTGGATCCAGCACTGCCGCCCGACTGGACGGTAGGTGATCATGCCTGCCGCCTCATCGACGGTGAAGTACTTGTTCCCCGCGTTGAGCGACAGGAACGCCGATGCGCTTTGTCCTTGGTTTTCCAGGATGGCCAGTGCGTCGTGCGTCGTCTGAGTCATGCTGCGATGGTCGGGTCGACTTGACGGACCGCGCCGAATAGTCCGCCCAGGATCAGCTCGATGTTCTCGGCCAGCGCGGCAGCGGCGATGGGATCGAGTAGCTCTGCAAGAGAAGGCATTCCGAGGTCGAACTCGGCGGTGAAATACACGATCGTGGCGCCCTGTTCTTCTTCGCGGACCCGCCACGAGCCCTGAAAAGTTTTGAAGTCGCCGCTGACTTGGCAGAAGTCGATCGTGGCAACGTCGCGGCGGATGTCGTCGCGTTCGGTCCACCGGAGCAGGCCCTTGCGGAACCGCACCGTCCATACGGAGATCACCGCGTGCGGGTCATTGTCTTCGATGTCCACCGATACGACCGCTTCGGTGTATCGGGGATAGCTTTCGAAGTCTTGGATCCGGTCGAAGGCGGCGGCCGGGGTGATCGCCTCGCAGTGGAATGCTAGTTCGATGGTGGGCATGAATTGTTCTCCTTCACAGAGTCGTTCACAGAACGTCAGTGATCGTGTGTTCGAACGCGGACATGAAGTGGTCGAGGTCAGTGTCGGAGGCGATGGCCGGTGGTGTCAGACGCAGGACGGTTGAGGAGTTGAGCGAGTGGTTGACCAAAACACCGCGCTCGACGAGCCCCAGATAGAGCTCACCGACGACCATGGGGTCGTTGAACTCCATGCCGATCAGCAGCCCGCGCCCGCGCAGGTGTACCCGGCCATCGAGGCCGTGGTTGCGCAGCAGGTCCCCGAGATCGTGCATGAGTCTGGTTCCCAGGGTGGCTGCCTGCTCAACGAGACCGTCCTCGCGCAGCACCTGCACCGTTGCTGCGGCGGCAGCGCATGCCACCGGTGAGGCGGCGAAGGTAGAAGAGTGCAGGTAGGGATCCTCACCAAAAGGTTCATAGACTCGTGCGGTGGCGACCATGGCGGCTACCGGAACCACGCCGCCGGACAACACTTTTCCGACTAACAGGATGTCGGGGATGACGGCTTCAGGGTCCGCCCCCCACCAAGTACCCAGACGCCCGAGGCCTGTTTGGATTTCGTCGAGGATCAGCAGCGCCTGGTGGCGTGCACAGAGTTCGGCGGCGGCCTGCAGGTAGCCACGGGGAGGAATGTTGACCCCGCCCTCGCCCTGGACCGGTTCGACGATGAAGCATCCGCGCCCCCGTGTTTGTGCCAGCGCGGCGTCCAGGCTCTCGATGTCGCCGAACGGGACGCTACGTACGCCCGGCAGCAGAGGTTCGAAGGGTAGCTGGTACTTAGGGTTCGCGGTGACGCTCAGCGCACCCAGCGTCTTGCCGTGGAAGCCCCGGTCGGTGGTGACCAATGCGGTCTTTCCGTGTGCGCGCGCCAGCTTGATCGCCGCTTCGGCTGCCTCAGCACCTGAGTTGACGAAGTGCACGAGGTCAAGCCCGTGGGGCGTGACCGATGACAACGCCGCAGCGGCGCCGATGGCTACCGGATCGAAGAACACACGGGTGGCCATGGGGTGATTGTCGAGCTGGTGTTTCACTGCGGCAACAACTTTGGGATGTCGGTGGCCGAGCAGGTAGACGCCGTGGCCGCCGAAGTTCAGGTAGCGGCCACCGTTGGACATCGTCAACCAGGCACCCTCGGAGGCCACCTCTTGCATGCCGCCGAGCAGGCGTCCCAACGTGGCCTTCCCCGAACCTTGATGCGCGCGGCACAGATCCTCGGTGTGGGTGGTGACGATGGTTGTGGCGGTCATGCGACCTGCTCGTCGCGCCCACCAGCGATGAGGCCTTTTGCAGCTGCCCAGTACATCATCGATTTCGTCAACGAGCGCCGCAGGGCGCTGCCGGTGATGCGCTCCTGTAACCCCAGTGCTGCGTGCGAGTTGGGAAGCGGCTCGCTGGTCTGAAACAGCCAGGCGAATTCGAGTAGGTCGCGGAACTTGCTTTGCAGCGACGGCGGCAGCGAGTCCTCGAGCAGCGGTAGAATCAGTCTGTCCACGGCTTCCCCCGGGATGAATCGCGGTGTGGGCGGGGAGAGTCCGATGTCGGAGGCGATCCCCATGCACATCTCCCGGATCTCGAGAGCATGTAACGCATGGTGGCCGGCAGTCAGCCAGTATTCGCCTTGATCGGTTCCCTCTCGCAGCATCTGGCCCAGGGCTCCAGCCAGCAGATCTTGTGGCACGAAGTCGATCAGCGCATCTTCGGGCATCGGCAGCATGGGTGCGCTGCCCCGCACGATGGCGCCCAGCACAGCATGAAGCCCCTGAAATCCGGCCATTCGGCCGCTCTGCGAGTCCCCGGATACGATGGACGGTCGCACAATCACGGTGCGGGCAGGGTGCTCCCGAACGAGCTGCTCGGCATCGATTTTCGACCGTACGTAGGCCGCCGCGCCCGGTGAATGTCCATTGGGTGCCGGCGGGTTGGCCACGAACGCGGTGCTCAAGAAGTACAGCGGAGCATCGGCTACCGTGGCCAACTGAAGCAATGCACGCGGCCCGCCGAGGTTCACTTCGCGGATCCGCGCCGGGTCTTCCTTCCAACTGGTCGCGGCTGCTACGTGGACAATGGCGTCGGCACGCCTGGCCAGTAATGCATAGTCGCTTGAGGACATGCCCAGCATGGGCTGTTCGAAGGACCCTACGAATTCGCTGACCCGCACGTCGGCGACCGGTGTCCGGTTGCGCATGCAGACGATGTCGAAATCGCCTGCCAGCTCGTCGATCAAAGCTCTTCCCACCACGCCGGAGGCGCCGGTGACCAGGATCGTCTTTTTCCGCCAAGTCATTCGTGAACTCCTTAACTGATCTGAAGGGGGGCCCCGGCGAAGTACCGGGCTAGCGGACCGGTCATACGCGCTCGTGACGGCGGATGGAATCCCAGGCCGTTGACCGCTGCTGCGAGGTACCCGATGTCGTCCGAACCCATGAATTTCAGACCGCCCAGCAGTTCAGTGGCATAGGGCACCACCGCCGCGATAACGTCTTGAACGGCGTACCTCGCTAGCAATGTGGCGACGAGAAGTTCCTGTGTGCGTGCGGATTCGGGCACCTGCCGGGCAATGTTCTCGATGGCAGCCATCGCGGTCGTCGAAGGGGCGATGACCTGCCCGACTGCATCTGATACAGACCAGCTGGCGTTAACGTCGCGGGTCGAGA
>NZ_LZJD01000123.1:0-26323 GCF_001666875.1 Mycobacterium sp. E802 | reverse complement strand
CAGACACAAACTGAGCCAGACACCAGATGATCCAGACCCAACCACCGCAACGCGGCAAAATCCAGACTGACACTGAGACACAAACCCGTACCTTTTCGGCCGAAAAGGTACGGGTTTGTGTCTTCTCGGCAAAGGACTTTCTGCCCTACCCGTCGGGAGCGCGACGGCGCACGCTGAAGGGGTGAGCTTTCCGGACGTGACGACGCTGCAGGGCGCCCTGTCGATGGCAGTGCGTGCTCCGTCGGTGCACAACTCGCAGCCGTGGCGCTGGCGGGTCGACGACACCGGCACCCTGAACCTGTATGCCGACCGAAGCCGGCACCTGCCGGCCACCGACCCCGACAGTCGCGATCTGATGCTCAGTTGCGGTGCCACCCTGCATCATTGCGTCGTCGCCCTGGCCTCGCTGGGCTGGCGCGCCGCCGTACAGCGGTTCCCCGACCCGCACGATCCGCACCATCTCGCCCGGATCACCGTGACACCCGGCCCGCCCAGTGAGACAGACCTCAAGCTGGCCGCTGCGATCGATTGCCGCCGCACCGACCGGCGGCACTACGGCAGCACCGAGGTCTGCCCCGCCGACATCGCGCTGATCGGGATGCGGGTGGCCCGCATGGGCGTCACGATGCGCCGGGTGGAATCGATCGAACAACTCAACGGCCTTGTCGAACAAGCGATTTCCAAACACATCAGCGACGATGCCTACCTCACCGAGCTGACCCGGTGGAGTGGTCGTTACCGCTCACTGGCCGGCGTTCCCGCACACAGCACCCCGGCCCCGGACCACGCCACGACCGTGCCGGGCCGCGTCTTCGCCGGACCGGCACTGGCGCAGCCACCCCACCGGTCCGGCGCGACAGAGAACGCCGCGGTCCTGGCGCTGGGCACGCATGCCGACGACGCCCAAACGCGCCTGCGGGCCGGGGAGGCGACCAGCCTCGTCCTGCTCACCGCGACCACACTGGGCTTGGCGACCTGCCCGATCACCGAGCCGTTGGAGGTGGCGCATACCCGGTCGGCGCTGCGAGAGGAGTTCTTCGATGACCGGGAGTACCCGCAGATGTTGATCCGGATCGGTTGGCCGGCCGAGCAGGCCGCGCCGCTGCCTGCCACCCCGCGCCGCCCCGCTCTCTGACTCAAAACTATTCGGGAAGTGGTGCAACCCAACGCAATACCGTGCCCCCAACGGGCCGGTCGGTGACGGTGAACTCGCCACCGGCATCTGATGCGCGGGCTCGCAGATTGCCCAGCCCGCTCTCGGTGACCTCGGCGGCGATCCCGCACCCATTGTCGGAAACCTCGATGGACAGATCGTCGGCCACCTCCACCCGCACGGTGAGTTCGGTTGCCCCAGAATGTCGCACCGCATTGCTCACTGCCTCACGCACCACCGCCTCGGCGTGATCGGCCAGGGCGGCGTCGACGACCGACAGCGGCCCGATGAACCGGGCCTCGGTGTGCAGACCGGCATCGGCGAACTGGCCGATCACCGCGTCGAGCCGCTGTCGCAACCGCGTCGTCCCCGCCTGGGCGTTGTGCAGGTCGAAGATCGCGGTCCGGATGTCCTGGATCACCGCCTGCAGATCGTCGACGGTGGCGGTGAGTCGCTGCTGCACGTCGGCCGAACGCGCCCGCGGGATGGTGCCCTGCAGCGACAGACCCACGGCGAACAGCCGCTGGATCACGTGATCGTGCAGATCGCGCGCGATCCGATCCCGGTCGGCCAGGATGTCGAGCTCCCGCACCCGGCGCTGCGAGCTGGCCAGCTGCCAGGCCACCGCGGCCTGGTCGGCGAACGCCGCCGCCATGTCGAGTTGCTCGGCGGTGAAGACGCGGGCGCCCTCGCCGCGCACCGCCACCAGCACACCGGCCACGGTGTCGGTGGCCCGCAGCGGCAGCACCAGAGCCGGCCCGGCCAACCCGTCGAGCTCGAGCCGGTCGAGCCGGCGCGGTGTGCCGTCGCGGAAGGCGGCGATCACCGCGTCCTCCACCCCGCCGACCAGGATCGAATCGATCGTCGTCGGTCTGCCCGCCGCGGCGGCCACCACCAGTGTGTCGACGTCACCGACGGGGATCTCCCCGGCCTCGTCCAGGGGCGGAACGGCGACCACGATGCGGTCGGCACCGGTCAGCTTGAGCGCCTCGTCGGCCACCATCCGGAACACGGTGGCCGGATCGGTGCCGCCGAGCAGTTCGGTGCCGATGTCGCGAGTGGCGGCGATCCAGGCCTGCCGGTCGCGGGACAGCTCGTAGAGCCTGGCGTTTTCCACCGCGACGCCGGCCGCCGCGGCCAGGGCCTCGACGAGCACCTCGTCGTCTTCGCTGAACGGCTGTCCGTTGGTCTTGTCGGTGAGGTAGAGATTGCCGAACACCTCGTCGCGGATCCGCACGGGCACGCCGAGGAAGGTGCGCATCGGCGGGTGGTTGGGCGGGAATCCGACCGAATCCGGATGCTGGTGGATGTCGTCGAGCCGGATCGGTTTCGGGTCGTCGAGCAACACGCCGAGCACACCGCGCCCCTCCGGCAGGTGCCCGATCAGGGCCCGCGTCTCGTCGTCGATGCCCTGGTAGACGAACTCTGTCAGCTCGTGGCCTTCGCCGCGCACACCGAGCGCGCCGTAGCGGGCGTCGACCAGCTGGATCGCGGTCTGCACGATGGTGCTCAGCGTCACCTCCAGATCCAGACCCGAGGTGACCGCCAGCATCGCCTCCACGAGGCCGTCGATTCGGTCGCGTCCGGTGATGATCTCCTCGACGCGGTCCTGGACCTCGGTGAGCAACTCACGTAACCGCAACTGCGAGAGGGTCTCTCGCAACGGCGAGATCCGCGGCTCGTCGCCGCGGTGCTCGGAGTGACCGCTTACGCTTCCCATGCTGGCATCTCTACTGCCGGTGCCGGTCCAGTGTGGAGGCGAACACCGCGGCCTGGGTGCGTCGTTCCATACCGAGCTTGGCCAGCAACCGGGACACGTAGTTCTTGACGGTCTTCTCGGCGAGGAACATCCGCGCCGCGATCTGCCGGTTGGTCAGCCCCTCCCCCAGCAGATCGAGCAAGACCCGCTCCTGTTGGGTCAGCCCGGCAAGCGGGTCGGAACGCTCGGCATCCCCGCGCAGTTTGGCCATCAGCGCGGTCGCGGCGCGATTGTCCAGCAGGGACTTGCCGGCCCCGACGTCCTTGATCGCCTGAGCCAGCTCCATGCCTTTGATGTCCTTGACGACGTAGCCGCTGGCGCCGGCGAGAATGGCATCGAGCATGGCCTCGTCGGAGGTGAACGACGTCAGCATCAGACAACGCAGATCGGGCATGCGCGACAACAGATCCCGGCACAGCTCGATCCCGTTGCCGTCGGGTAGCCGGACGTCGAGCACCGCGACGTCGGGCGCCACGGCCGGCACCCGGGCCATGGCCTGGGCCACCGAGTCGGCCTCGCCGATCACATCGAGCTCCGGATCGGCGCTCAGCAGGTCGATCAGCCCGCGACGCACCACCTCGTGGTCGTCGACGAGGAAGACTCTGATCATCCCCCGAGTCTCACAATCACTGGCGCCGATCGCAAGCGAGCACCGCGCAACCGGCCCGGTCCAACACCTCCTGCAGCTCGGCCGAAACCGGATGGTCAGCGGCCAGGACGAGCATCTGAACCGACTCCGGTTGTGCCGCCAGGTATTCGGTGGCGCTGTGGTAACCGTCGATGCTCTGCACATCGAGGTCGGGCGAACGACGCAGCGCCCGGGTCAGGCGTCGCTCCAGCTGGGCGGCCGACAACCGGTCGCGTTCGACAACGGCTGTGGCGTCGTACATCTCCCGGTGCCGGGCGGCCCAGGTGGTCAGGACCCGCAGCGGCGCGCCGCGTCGCAAGGCCTCCTCGATGGCGGCGTGCAGCGCATCGTTGCCGGCCGTGCGGCCGTCGACTTCGACCAAGACGGCCGCGGTGGTGGCCGAGGCTGCAGCGGCGGGGGCGATCAGGGTATCGGTCACGGTCATCTCCTATTCGAAGGTCAGGAAGGTCTCGACGGCACGCCGCGGTGTGGGCGGAGGTGAGTCGGTGAGCGCCGGGGCGATACCGATCCGGATCAGCAGCTGCGGGCAGGCATCGCGGTTGATCAGGGTGCCGATGATGTCGCGGCTGGCGTGCAGCTCGGTGACGTGGCTGACGGGGCAGGTGGCCAGGCCCGACAGCGTGCATTCGAGCAGCAGCGCCGACAGTGCCTCACCGGCGTCCAGCGCGTCGCCCCGGCTGTAGCCGTCAGTGGACAGCACCACCAGTGTGGCCGCGTCGTCATGAACGCTCGGCCGACGATCGCTGTGCGCGGTGACCGGGAATCCGCGGGACACCGCGACCCGCTCACTCTCGGCCGCCGACACCAACGAACTCTGCGGGATGCCGTCTTCGGTGGCGAACGGGGTTGTCCACCAGGCGAGTTCGGCGTGGTAGGCAGAGTCGTAGAGGCGCAGTGACTCCGTCAGGGCCGCGGCCTCAGCCACCTGAGCACGCATGTCCTCGGCCAGCACGTCAAGGTGCACCGGCCCGTCGCCCAGTCGCACCCGCAGCAGCCGTTCGAGGGCATCGACGTCCGGGTAAGCGGCCATCGGCAACCGGTCGGTGTGCCGGGCCAGGATCACATCCGCCCGTCGGCGGTGCGCCTCGGTGACGAATTCCATGGGCGAGAACTGCAACGTCGCCAGATGGTCGAGGTCGTTCGGATTGGGGAACCGCTCGACGGTGGTGGACCAGCCGCCCGCGGCCATCGCGACCCGCAGATGGTCCAGGAACACACCGCAGCTGATGATCGCCTCGCGCGCGGACCGGTCGGTGGCGGTGACCACGCGGTTCGGGTCGAGGTGCAGCTGCACGCCGCCGCTGCCGGCGATCAACCGCCACGGTTGGGTGTTGTGCAGCGACGGGGCACGCGATGCCAGCTGCACAGCATTGGTCAGAACTGCTGAGTCGAACATCGTGTCGGGCATGCTTCAAGCCTCGTCGCGCCCGAGCCCGCCGGTTAGGGTCTTTGGTCCTCAAACCGACGCGATGTGCGTCTCATGCCCCGTTGTTCGGACCTCCTGAGTTGGCCCCGGGGATGTCGGTGATCGGGAAGTTCGGCATCGGCGCCGGCGACGGCGTCGCGGGCAGCGACGGTATCTCTTCGACCGGGATGTCGTGGAGCGCCTCGGCCGGTGGCACGGGCGGTCCGTTCTCCCGGCTGCCGTAACTGGAGCCGGGCTCACGTTCGCCGAGCATGTGGCTGACCGTCACCAGGTGGTAGCCGTTGGCCTTGAGCACCGGGATGAACTGGTACACCAGATCGACGGTGGACGAGTAGGTGTCGTGAAAGAGCACGACGGAGTTCGGCTTGATCTGCGTCATCAGCATGTAGCGAGTCGCTGCGGTGTTGGCGTCGTTCGCCCAGTCGAACGGGATGACGTCCCAGTTGATGTCGGCCAATCCCTGTTTGCGGGCCTCGGCCAGCACCTGATCGTTGACCAGACCGCCTGCCGTGCGGACCAGTTTGGGTCGGGTACCGGTGGCGGCCTCGATGGCGTCACTGGCCCTACTGAACTGGGCCGGAATCTCTTGCGGCGGAATGGTGGTCATGTTGGGGTGTTCCCAGGTGTGGCTGCCCACCTCCATGCCCGCCTCGGCGATGCGCCGCGCCCCTTCGGGGTTGCCCGCCACCTTGTTGCCGATCAGGAAGAACGTGGCCTTCGCGTCGTTGTCCTTGAGGATCTGCAGCAGCCGGTCGGTATAGGGGCTGGGTCCGTCGTCGAAGGTCAGCGCGATGCACTTTTCCTTCGCGCAGTCCACATCGTCGGGCCCGTCACGGTAGATGTGCCCGGTGAGCACCCCCGCCACCACGACCACAACGGCGGCCGCCACGCCGACGACGGTCCACCGCCATGCCTGACTGTTGGGGAACCTCGCCACCCCGGCAGCCTACCGGCTGGCGATTTGGGTGCGTTCGGTAACGCCTGGCGTTACCGAACGCACCCAAATCACTCCGGACTCAGGGGCTCAGGGCAGGGCGCCCGGGCTGAACTCCTCCAGCATCTCGGTGACCAGGGCGGCGATCGGTGAGCGTTCGCTGCGCTGCAGGGTGATGTGGGCGAACAGCGGATGCCCCTTGAGCTTCTCGATGACCGCCGCGACGCCATCGTGGCGGCCCACCCGCAGGTTGTCGCGCTGGGCCACATCGTGGGTGAGCACCACCCGCGAGCCCGCCCCCAGCCGTGACAGCACGGTCAGCAGCACGTTGCGCTCCAGCGATTGCGCCTCGTCCACGATCACGAACGAGTCGTGTAGCGAGCGGCCCCGAATATGGGTCAGCGGAAGCACTTCCAGCATTCCCCGGCTGAGCACCTCTTCGAGCACCGCCGGGCTGGCCAGCCCTTCGAGGGTGTCGAAGACGGCCTGGGCCCACGGCCCCATCTTCTCGCTCTCGCTGCCGGGCAGGTAGCCGAGATCCTGGCCGCCGACGGCGTACAGCGGCCGGAACACCACCACTTTGCGCTGAATTCGGCGTTCCAGCACCGCTTCCAGGCCGGCGCACAAGGCCAGCGCGGATTTGCCGGTGCCGGCCTTGCCCCCGAGCGAGACGATGCCGACGGATTCGTCGAGCAGCAGATCGAGAGCGACGCGTTGTTCGGCTGACCTTCCCCGGAGGCCGAACACTTCGCGATCACCACGCACCAGCTGCACCCGCTTTTCGGCGTTGACCCGGCCGAGCGCCGACGAGCTGCCACCGAGCAAGCGAATTCCGGTGTGGCAGGGCAGATCCCGAGCATCGGCCAGATCGATCTCGCCGTCGGCGAACAGGGTGTCGATCTCCTCGGCGGCCACGTCGAGTTCGGCCATGCCGGTCCACCCGGACACCACCACATCCTGCGCGTGGTACTCGTCGGCAGCCAGGCCCACCGCGCCGGCTTTGACGCGCAGCGGGATGTCCTTGCTCACCAGCGTGACATGCTTGCCCTCGGCAGCGAGATTGGCTGCGCAGGCGAGAATCCGGGTGTCGTTGGTCTCGGTGCGAAAGCCCGTGGGCAACACCGACGGGTCGATGTGGTTCAACTCGACCTGAAGCGTGCCGCCTTCTGCGCCAACGGGAATCGGCTGATCCAGCCGCCCGTGTTCGAGCCGCAGATCATCGAACATCCGCAGCGCCTGCCGGGCGAACCAGCCCAGCTCATGGTGATGCCGTTTGGCCTCCAATTCGCTGATCACGACCAGCGGGACCACCACTTCATGCTCGGCGAACCGGGTGCATGCCCAGGGATCGGACAGCAACACGGAGGTGTCGAGCACATAGGTACGGACAGGCTGTTCAGTCACGTGGCGCTCCTAGAACCCGCGCGGCCCCACACGAGTTGCTCGGTGGACACTGCGGCACCAGGACCGGAGCCGGTCCTCTCGAGATTCAACCGATCGGTACCGTCCGGACAGCAGAGCATGTCGCTAGCCATCGGATTCGACGCTACTCCCGCCGTGGCGGGGTTGCTGGCTGGCGCGCCGGGCGAAAAAACGCCGCCGCGTCACGTGTTGATGAACTCCTGGAGCTGGGGTTCGTCGGCCAGTCCCCAGGCCGTGATCCGGTCGGAGATGACCTGCGCCAACGCGGCCTTGTCGAAGATGCCCGCCTCGGCCACGACCGCCACCTTGTCCTGGTAGGCGTCGATGTCCGCGCCGATCACGTCGAGTTCGCGCGCCCGGGCGGCGATGGCCGCGATGGTCTCGTCCCGGTGCGTACCGAGCAGGTGCGAGACCAGGTTGGCGAAGAACAGCTCGTGACGCTCCTCGTCCACCACGATGCGGTCGATCAGCGACCCCAGCACCGGCTCGGTGATCTGTCCCCGCAGGTTGCGGGTGAAGACTGCGTGGGCGCGCTCGAAGTACGCCATGAACACCAGCGTCTCGATCTGGCTGTAGCTGTCGGCGCGGTAGCCCTTCATCACGTGCTCGACGCGGACGTCCTCGTTGGCCGTCGGATCGATCTCGCGGGTGACGACGAGGTAGTTGCGCAGCGCCACGGCGTGCAGGTGCTCCTCGGCGGTCCAGCGGCCAAGGAAGCGCCCCCACTTGTCCTCGAGGATGAAGTGCTCGACGAGTTCGCGGTGGTATCCCGACAGGTTGTCCTTGGTGATCAGCAGGATCTCCAAGGCGTCGGTGACGTTCTTGGGCAACGTCACCTGCGACGGATTCCAGTCATTGCCACCGAGGAAGGCGAAGTTCTCGCCCTGGTCGAAGGGCACGTAATCGTGCGCGTACCAGAGAACCTCGGTGTCGAGGTGACGACGCAGCTCGGCCTCGACCACCGGCTCGAGCTCAAGGGTCAGCGCATTAGCGACAGGTTTCTGTGCCATGAGGTAACTGTAACCCGGGTTTACATGTTTCTAAAAGTTGGGGCGCCGTGTGTCGCGACACCCGGCTCAGAGCGTGAGCCCGGGGTACAGCGGGTTGGCGTCGAGCAGCTCCGCCGAGCCCGCGCGCACGCGCTCGGCGGTGCCGTCGGCCAGCTTGTACTTGGCTTTGGACGTCCCCTCGGGCTGGGTGTTGGACAGCACGTCGACGATCAGCTCGGCGACCCGGTCGAAGTCGTCGGCACCGAACCCACGGCTGGTCAGCGCCGGCGTGCCCAGCCGGATGCCGCTGGTGTACCAGGCGCCGTTGGGGTCGGCCGGGATCGCGTTGCGGTTGGTCACGACGCCGGCGTCGAGCAGGGCCGACTCGGCCTGGCGGCCGGTCAGCCCGAACGAGCGCACGTCGAGCAGCACGATGTGGTTGTCGGTGCCGCCGGTGACCAGGCCGGCGTCGCGCTTGACGAAACCGTCGGCCAGGGCCTGGGCGTTGTCGGCGACCTGCTGGGCGTAGGTCTGGAACGCGGGCTGGCGCGCCTCGGCCAGCGCGACGGCCTTGGCCGCCATCACATGGCTCAGCGGCCCACCGAGCACCATCGGGCAGCCCTTGTCCACGGCCGGGGCGAATTCCTCGGTGGCCAGCACCATGCCGCCGCGCGGGCCGCGCAGCGACTTGTGCGTGGTCGTGGTGGTGACGTGGGCGTGCGGCACCGGGTCTTCGTCACCGGTGAACACCTTGCCGGCCACCAGACCGGCGAAGTGGGCCATGTCGACCATCAGGGTCGCGCCAACCTCGTCGGCGATCTCGCGCATCTTGGCGAAGTTCACCCGGCGCGGGTAGGCGGAGTAGCCGGCGACCAGGATCAGCGGCTTGAACTCACGGGCCGCGGCGGCGACGGCGTCGTAGTCCAGGAAACCCGTCTCGGGATTGGTGCCGTAGCTGCGCTGGTGGAACATCTTGCCGGAGATGTTGGGCCGGAAGCCGTGGGTCAGGTGACCGCCGGCGTCCAGGGACATGCCGAGCAGGCGCTGGTTGCCGAGCTTGTTGCGCAGGGTCTCCCAGTCCGCCTCGGACAGGTCGTTGACGTGCTTGGCGCCGAAGTTCGCCAGCTCGGGCGCCTCCACCTTGGTGGCCAGGATGGCCCAGAAGGCAACGAGATTGGCGTCGATCCCCGAGTGCGGCTGGACGTAGGCGTAGGGGGCGCCGAAGAGTTCGCGGGCGTGCTCGGCGGCCAGCGCCTCGACGGTGTCGACGTTCTGGCAGCCCGCGTAGAAGCGGTGCCCGACGGTGCCCTCGGCGTACTTGTCGGAGAACCACGTGCCCATGGTGAGCAGCACGGCCGGGGAGGCGTAATTCTCGCTGGCGATCAGCTTGAGCGAATCACGTTGATCGGCAAGCTCTTTGCGGCTGGCTGCGGCGACCCGTGGCTCCACGGATTCGATGACCTGCAAGGCGGCCTGGTACGCGGCACTGGAAGTGTCGGCGTAATCAGCGCCGGAAGCCGCGGGCAAGGTGGATGACGAGTCTGCTGCCATGACTTTTAGCCTAGTCGGGCCTTCGGTGGGGCCGACGACGGGCACCCTCGCAAAAACCCAGGCGGGGCTCCATTTGCCCCGCCCGGGTTGCAGGTTCTCGGATCAGTTGCGGTGGTTCCAGGCGCCGCCGGCCTTGCCGTGAATGGCAGCGCCGCCGCCCTTGCCGTTGGCCAAACCGCCGCCGGGATATCCCTTGCTCCAGTCATGGCCGGCCCACGCACCGCCGGGCCACGGGCTGACAAGGGGCGGAATCTCGACACCGGTGCCGCCAGAGGTGGCGGCGTCGGCAATGCCCGAGATCACCGACGTCACCGGATCGCTACCGACCTTGGTGAACGGCGCTTTCTTGCCCCCGGGATTGACCGGCGCCACCGGATCGCTACCGACCTTCGTGACGGGCGTGGCGTTGGCCACGGCCGCCGAGCCCAGGATTGCGGTGAGGCCGAGCGCCCCCGCCACCATGGCCGCACCGGCCATGCGCGTGAGCTTGTCGAATCTTTCTCGCGTGCTTGACATGATCTTTCCTTTGCCAGGCCCGGCTCGATCACCAGACCCTACGGCAAAATGTTACCGGCGGGTAACCGAAAATATCAATCACTTGAGATCGAGGTAACAGAGTTGTTTCTGGACAAAGTTGAGCACAGACCACTCAATCCAGACGACTTGGCGCCGGGCCCGCCGGACGTCGGATAAATCAGTTTGCTACCCGGTTCCCGGGGGCTGTCCGTGGGTTTCAGCGCAACGTCGACGGGATCAGTGGCTCGTCGAGCAGCCGACCGAAACGCTCGGTCAGCGTCACGCCCTCGGGCCGGGCATCCAGCCAGCCGCGCAGCAGGCGGTAACCCTCGATGTAGGTGCTGGTGTACGCCCGCCACAACGGCGAGGACAAAAAGCGCAACGTCTGGCGGGCCCGCTCGTCGTTGATCAACAGCCACCGCTTGAGGAATTCCACCACCTCGTCGACGTCGCGATGCTCGTCGTGCAGCATCAGTGCGGCGTCCTGGCGGACGTCGGCCAGCCCGGCCATCGCCTCGGAGATCGCTTCCGCGCGCTCACCGTCGAACCGCAGCCCAAGGTCGGCGTAGATGTCGGCGGCCCAGGCTCCCCAGCCTGGCCCGCTTCCCGTCGCTTCGCTCGCCCCGTCCCCGACGATCGCATGCAACGCCAGGTCCGCCAGGCCCTCGGCCATCAGGCATTGCGGGGTGTTGACGAGGAAGATCGTCTGTTCGGCCTGACCGTCCCGGGCCACCAGCCCGGCCTCCTTGCGGCAGTGCTCGGTGTGGTGCCCGGGATAGGACTCGTGGGCCACCAGCCGGGGCAGG
This sequence comes from Mycobacterium sp. E802, assembly GCF_001666875.1. Classification (NCBI taxonomy): domain Bacteria; kingdom Bacillati; phylum Actinomycetota; class Actinomycetes; order Mycobacteriales; family Mycobacteriaceae; genus Mycobacterium; species Mycobacterium sp. E802. The sequence goes on along the minus strand of NZ_LZJD01000123.1, from coordinate 15,118 downwards.
TTGGCCATCTGTTGTTTGAGATCGGCGTTGACGGCCACGGTGGACTTGTAGTCACCCAGGTAATAGTTGAAGCCCGACCAGGGTTTGTCGGTGACCACCTCGTAGGTGATGGTCTCGGTCTCGGGCAGCGGGTAGGCGGCGCGCACCTTGTCTCGCAGGGCCGAGGAGAAGGCGTGAATGCACTCCTCGAGCCGGGCCGGCGAAATCTCGTCGCCGCTGCGGTGGGCCTGGATTCGTTCGGCCAGTGGGCCGGTGCCGCCGAGCGCCTCGTCGAGTTTGGCGTGAGCCTGCCGATACTTTTCCGGGTCTCCCTTGGCGATCCGGACGTCGAAGTAGGCCTGCACCTCGTCGACGAAACCGACGTCTTCCCCGGCGAACTTGCGGCCCGCACAGTTCAACGCGCGCAGGTGGGCCGCGAGGTATTCGGCCCGGCCGCGCTCGAGGTCGTCGGGGATCTCGCCGAGCAACCGGTCGGCCTGACGGGCCAGGTCAGCAGGGTCGGGCGTGGGCTCGTTCTCGACCGCGCGGCGCAGCTGCGGGTCTCCGGTGAACGAGTCGACATAGCCCTCCTCGACCCGGTCGAAGCGCAGACCGAGCAGTAGGTATTCGCGGATCAGAGTGCTGGAGTCCATCCCCTTCGCCATGACCACAACCGTAGATGTAAGACTGACCGAATGCCGCGGCCGAGCGAGCCGAGCCCCTATGTGGAGTTCGACCGAAGTCAATGGCGTGCCTTGCGCATGTCGACACCGCTGAAACTCAACGAGGATGAACTGCTGCGTCTGCGCGGTATGGGCGAGAAGCTCGATCTCCTCGAGGTCGAAGAGGTCTACCTTCCCCTGGCCCGGTTGATCCACCTGCAGGTGGCCGCGCGGCAGCGGTTGTTCGCCGCCACCGCGGAGTTCCTCGGTGAGCCGCAGCAGAATCCGGACCGGCCGGTGCCGTTCGTCATCGGCGTCGCCGGCAGTGTGGCGGTCGGCAAATCGACCACGGCCCGCGTGCTGCAGGCCCTGCTGGCCCGCTGGGGCCACCATCCCCGGGTGGACCTGGTCACCACCGACGGCTTCCTCTACCCGAACAAGGAACTGCATCGTCGGAACCTGATGCATCGCAAAGGGTTCCCGGAAAGCTATGACCGGCGGGCGCTGATGCGGTTCGTCACCGCGGTCAAGGCCGGCGCCGACGAAGCCTGTGCCCCGGTCTATTCACACCTGCTCTACGACATCGTGCCCACCGAGAAGCAGGTGGTCCGGCATCCGGACATCCTCATCCTGGAGGGGCTCAACGTCCTGCAAACCGGTCCGGCCCTGATGATCTCGGACCTGTTCGACTTCTCGGTGTATGTCGATGCGCGCATCGAAGACATCGAGAAGTGGTACATCTCCCGGTTCCTGACCATGCGGTCGACGGCGTTCGCCGATCCGGCCTCGCACTTCCACCACTATTCGACGTTGACCGATGAGCAGGCCGTCTTCGCCGCCCGCGACATCTGGCATTCCATCAACCGGCCCAACCTGATCGAGAACATCCTGCCGACCAGGCCGCGGGCCACGCTGGTGCTGCGCAAGGATGCCGACCATTCGATCAACCGACTGCGGCTGCGCAAGCTCTAGGCAACTCCGGCCGGCGCTGTGACCAGCGGACCACACCGCACATCGAAACGCTCCGCCACGGTGTCCAGAGTGCGCCGCAAGTGCTCGCGGTCTCGGTGATGGGTCGCCATGAACCGGGCAGTGCCCATCAGCTGTCGCGGCATCGGGTACCACCGGTTGAAGTCCAGGCCGCAGTCCCGGAACACCTTGACCGGCAAGGCATCCGAGATGAGGCTCAGGTTGTGCTGAGCCAGCGTGAACATCGAATACACCAGCGCCTTCTTGGATTTCTGCGCCAGGTCCTGCAGGTCGAGTTCATAGAGCGGGACGGTGTTCAGCTTGCCCAGAAACATCAGGTGTGTCGCGAAGTAGGCGGCAAATGACGTCAGATGCATGGTGGCCGAACGCATTTGGATCGACAGAATCGACCCGTTGCCACAGACGTACGGCTCGTAGGGATACTCGCCGTTGGCGAGGTACCCGGTGCAGTTCACAATCCAACTGCCCGGCGTGACGGCTTTTCTGGCCCCGCTGCGCAGCACCAGATCGGCGGAGCCGTTGCTGTCGACGACGTCGACGAGGTGGTCCATCACCACGTCGTTCAACCCGGCTGCGATGGCCGCGTTCTCGGCCTCCGACAGGACGCCGGCCATGTAATGGTCGGCCTGCTGCGTCGGGCAGGTGGCGTAGGCCGACCGGAACCACCGGGTGACGTCGTCCTCGTTGGTGCCGTCGAAGAGCCGCGTCATCTCGATGGACAGCTTGGTCAACGAGGTCCCGCCCGACCAGCGCCGGGAACCGGCCGGGAAGAAGCGATCCCGACTGGCGAAGAACGTGCCCGACCCCGCCACCATGTTCACCTCGCGCCCCGGACTCGACGTGATCAGTGCGTGCACGGTGTCCATGGCGGTCTTGCCGCTGCCGATCACCCACACCGGGGTGTCGCTGTCGTGGATCTCCCCCGAGCGCACGTCACATGAGTCAGGTGACACCGACCGCACCCGATCGCTGGAGAGCTCCAATGCATCGTTCGGCGTCACCCGCACGCCGTAAGCCTTGATCAATCTGTCCGTCCGGATGGTGTGCATTTGCCCGTCACCGTCACGGCAGATGACTTGTACGGCACCGCCGCTCGTCTCCGCGGACTGGAAATCCCAGCCGTAGCGTTCCTCCACGCGCACCCGCTGTTTGATCTGCTGCAGGCAGTAGCTGAAATGGTCGAGCACCTCGGGTTTGGTGGCCAGATATGAGGGCTCGCGACCCAGGGTCCACTTGATGTTGCCTGCGGTGAACATGGGATGCGGTTGATGCAGCCGCACATACGGATACGTATCCACCCACATGCCGCCGACCCGAGGACGACGGTCGATCAGGATGATCTTCTGATCAGGTCTCAGGTAGGTGCTGGCCACGAACAGCGCGTTCAAGCCGCACAGGCCGGCACCGACAATGCACACATCGCAATCTTCTGAAGGCATCGCAATTCTCCCGGATATCGCCGCGTGAGCTCAGTGTGCGTCCGAGAGATCGCCACGCCACGAGTAGTGCACTACCCGACTTTCAACGGGAGCAACACCCAGAGCCTCGGGCCCCGGGTGTTGCTGTCGGTGAGAATCAGGCCGGAATCCGCTTGACCCCCACGTACTGCAGTTCGGCCATCACCAGCGTGTAGAGGCCGGTGACGATGACGACAACCACACCGGCCGTGGTGAGTGTCATGGTGAAGACGGCGGCCAGGGCGATGACGGTGCAGGCGGCATTGGCGATCACGGTGCCGATGCCGGCGGGACGTACCCGTTCGATCCCGGCGAGGGCGAACACCGCGATGCCGTAGACGACCGAGAAGATGCCGACGCCGTATTCGACCGACGTGGGCAGGCCGGTGAGATCGGCGAACCACCCGGCGGCGGCCAGCAGCGCGATGCCGCTGATCCCGACGAGAACGGCGTCCAGTCGCATGGCCAGGCGCAGTAGCGAATCTGTCTGGGTCTGGGTGGCGGTGATGGCGGACATGATTCTCCTTCTTTGGTGGTGATTACCGGTGGTGCATTCACGTCGATCGGTGGAACACCTCCGACCTTGCTCACCAGCCGCTGCCAGATCGACGCCAAACACTGCCAAGCACTGCCAAGTGCAGGTCAGCGGCGGTTCGGGGTCCTACCGAGCGGCGGAGCCGACGGCCGCCAGATCGCCGCGCAGATCCGCGGCGATCACGCGCGCGGCGGCGTTCTGCCAGTTGTGCAGTGAGCGCTGTGGCACCTCGGTGACGAACCACTGCCAGGCTTGGCGGGCCACCGGGTCGAGCCCGGCCGCGGTGGCGTTCTGCGCGTAGGCGCGGACCCCGACGACGTAGGGGAAGTACAGCGAGTTGTAGTGCCGCCACTGTTCGGTGGTGCCGAAGTCGCCGCCGTCGCGGGGTTTGAGCGCGGCGATGCGATCGGCCAGCAGGGCCTTGAGCTCGTTGGCCCGCTCCAGGGGTTGATCCGGCGCCCCGCGTTGGGCCAGCCGGGCGTCGATGGCGGGCAGCGCGGTCAGCGGGCTGGCGACGAGCTTGGACAGATCACCGTAGTGGCCGAGGGCGCGGCGGGTGAGCCGGATGAAGGCGTCGTCGTCGATGTCACCGAGCGGGTGACCGGCCCGCAGCGGCAGCGCCGCCTCGGTCTGACGCAGGGCCTCCCGGTCGGCGCGCAGGTCCGGTGACCGGGAGAAGGCCAGCCGGTCGAGCACCCCGGCCAGCGGATCGGCCAGCACCTCCACCGCCACCGCGACTGCCAGGCTGGTGAACAACAGCACGGTCAGCACGGTGTGGCCCGTCCCCGCGTCGAGCACCGCCATCCCGATGAGGGCTTGCGCGGCGAACGGCACCGCGATCACCAGGGTGCCGATGATCGAGCGACGCATGTCCGCCCGCACCGCGTGCCCCTCGTCGAAGGCGTCCCAGATCGCCACGGCCACCCCGAGCAGCGCGACATCGAATCCCGTCGACGCCAGGGCCAGCCAGCTGGGCACCAGCCCGAGCGGGATCACCAGGATCGCGTTGCCCAGCGCGAAGAACAACGTGGCGACGATGATGAAACCGACGACCGACCCGGGCTTGGCGCCACAGAGTACGGCCTTGACCATGGCGCCCAATGACGACAGCGAGATCACCGCGAACATCACCCAGTGCCCGGTGCGCAGCGGGCCGTCGACGCTGCCCGCCATCGCCGCCCCGGCCAGCGCCAGGACCGCGACGGCGAAGATCGCCGCGATCTCCCCGACACGGGAGCGGAAGGTGTCCGCCGGGCGGGCGAGTTCGACCATCACGGCGAACCAGGCGATACCCGGCAGCGCGACCAGATAGATCTCGATGCGGCTGAGCATCTCCGAGCCGGTGACGAGCCGGACCGCGTCGAGCGCGACGACGACGGCGAAACTCGTCAGCCCGATCGCGGCGAGGACGAGGACGGGTTTACGCGGGTCTCGGGCCAGCAAGTAGAGACCCAGCCACCAGCTGAGCGTGAAGACCACTGCCGACAGCGCAGCCATAGGTTCAGTTTGGCACTACTTGCCGAAGCGGCGGTGCCTGGCTGTGTAATCGCGCAGGGCGCGCAGGAAGTCGACGCGGCGGAAGGCCGGCCAGTACGCCTCGGTGAACCACATCTCCGAATATGCGCTCTGCCACAACAGGAATCCGGACAGGCGTTGCTCACCGGAGGTGCGGATGACCAGATCGGGGTCGGGTTGGCCTGAGGTGTACAGGTTCTCCGAGATGCCGTCGACCGTGACGGCATCCACGAGCTGCTCGGCGGACGCGCCGTTGGCCAGCTCCTTGGACAACAACGAGCGCACCGCGTCGACGATTTCCTGGCGCCCGCCGTAGGCGACGGCGACGTTGACGTGAAACTTTCCGTCCCGGCCGTTGGTGCTCTCGACGGCCTCGCGCAGTCGCCGGGCCGGCTCCTCGCCCAGCAGCTCGAGGTCGCCGACGGTGCGCACGCTCCAGGTGTTCGTCGGGGCGCAGATCTCTTCGACGACGTCGGTGATGATCTCCAGCAGCGCGGCCAGCTCTTCGGGATCGCGCTGCAGGTTCTCCGTCGAGAGCAGGTACACCGTCGTCATCTCGATGCCGGCGGCCTGGCACCAGCGCAACATCTCGGCGATCTTGGCCGCGCCCATCCGGTAGCCGATGCTGACATCGTCGTAACCCGCGTCACGTGCCCAGCGGCGATTGCCGTCACACAACACGGCGATGTGGCGGGGCAGTTCGGATCTGGCCTGCGCCAGCTCCTGGCGCAACCGCATCTCGTAGAGCCGGTAGGCCGGTTCTTTGAGCCGCGGGGGAATGATGTCCACGACAACCCAGACTACTGTGAGCACCGGGGAACACCATGTGTTGTCAATGGAGGTGACATGACCGCGCCGACCGGTAGCACCAAGCCGTATCGCTCAGCCGCCGCGTTGAGCCGGCCCGCCGAAGACCTGCCCGAGGCCGTCGCCGAAGGTGTCGCCCAGTTCCTCGGCAAACCACGCGCACGGGGCTGGATCCACGTCTACTCGGCGGTGGTGGCATTCATCGCCGGCGCGGCGCTGGTGTCGGTGTCCTGGTCGGTGGAGTCGTTGCGCGCCGGGCTGGCCACCCTGCTCTACACCTTCACGATCGTGGCGATGTTCACCGTCAGCGGCACGTACCACCGGGTGAACTGGAAATCGGCGAACGCCCGCAAATGGATGAAGCGCCTGGATCATTCGATGATCTTCATCTTCATCGCGGGCAGTTACACGCCGTTCGCGCTGTTGGCCCTGCCCGAATCCAAAGGCATGGTGTTGTTCTGGATCGTCTGGGGCGGGGCGATCGCGGGCGTGTTGCTCAAGATGTTCTGGCCGTCAGCGCCACGCTGGCTGGGCGTGCCGCTCTACATCCTGTTGGGTTGGGTGGCGGCCTGGTTCATCGGGCCGATCATGCACGGGGCCGGCGTGGCCGCGGTGGTGTTGCTGATCGTCGGCGGCGCGCTCTACAGCATCGGCGGCGTGCTCTACGCGCTGAAGTGGCCGAACCCGTGGCCGACCACGTTCGGTCACCACGAGTTCTTCCACGCCTGCACGGCCGTCGCGGCGATCTGCCACTACATCGCCATGTGGTTCGCCGTCTTCTGAGCTAGAGCTGCTTGACGTCGGCGGCCGACCAGTATGCCTTCATCGCGGTGATCTGGCCGTCGGCGTTGAACGTCATCACCTCGATCGGCTCGATCCGCATCGCGTCACCGACGTTGATGGCAAACAGGAACGCCGCCTCATGGCCGCCCGGACGGAACTGCAGCAGCTCGGTCGTGATGGCGGCGCCTGCCGCGGTGAGGTTCTTGTAGAAGCCCTCGATCGCCTGGCGTCCGATGTGCACCTCACCGCTGCCCACCGGATCCTCCAGCGTCGCATCGTCGGCGTACAGCGCGGCGACCTCGGCCGCGGAACCACCGGCGACGGTATCGAGGTAGCGCTTGACGAAGGATTCCAGGGCTGCGGCATCGTGGCTCATGGCCGCGAGGCTACACGGCGCCGGTTGAACCGTCCGGCAGTTCACCACCCAGTGAGATGGCGAGCTCGGCGACCGTCGTCACCGGCAGGTCGCACACCGTGCCGCGGCAGACGTATGCGGCGTCGGCGCCGTCCACCCGATCGCGTCCGTTGAGTAGCGCCGAAGAGCCGGGGGCGCCACCGATCACGATCGCCCCACCGGGTGCCATGCGGCGTGCGGCGGCCAAGAGATCAGAGGTCGCCTCACCGGCCACCGCGATCTGGATCGGCCCGCGCACCTGGGCCTCGGCCACCGCCAGCCAATGCCCGCCGGAGCGGGCCGCGCGCGCCAAGATCGGCGTCGCGGAGGACAAAGTCGCTTGTGCGGCATCGAGATAGCGCGGTGAGCCGGTCAGGTGACCGCCCAGCTGTAGTGCCTCGGCGATCAGCGACGCGCCTGACGGCGTCGCGCCGTCGATCGGGTCCGCCGGCCGCACCATGAGTTGCTCGGCATCGTCGGCGGTGTCGAACCAACGACCCGGCTGATCCGGATCGGCGAAATGGTCCAGCGCGGTGTCCAGCAGGCCGGTGGCCTCGTCCAGCCCGAACCCGGTCAGCTGGTAGAGCGTCAACAACGCAGTGGCCAGCGCCGCATGGTCCTCCAGGATTCCCGCGCTGTCGCCCACCTGGCCACCCAGGCTGGCCCGGCGCAGCCGTCCGTGCACCAGGTGCAGATCCAGTATCCGTCGTGCGCATTGCTCTGCGGCAGAAAGGAATTCGGGCCGATTCAGCGCCACCGACGCCTCGGCCAGGGCTGTGATGGCCAGGCCGTTCCAGGCGGTCACCACCTTGTCGTCGCGGGCCGGCTGGGGACGCAGCGCGCGGGCGGCCCACAACTTCGTGCGTACCGTCTCGAAGCGGGCTTCGTCGTCCGGATCGCGTCGCAGCTGCAGCACCGAGGCCCCGTGCTCGAACGTGCCGGCCGGCGTCACACCGAAAAGTGAAGCAGCCCAAGCGCCGTCGTCGTCGCCCAGAACAGAACGCAGTTCGTCCGGGGTCCACACATAGGTCAGACCCTCATGTCCCCCGGCATCGGCGTCCAATGCCGAGGTGAACATGCCACCGGCCGCCAGGTCCGACAGCACGAACGCGGCGGTTTCCTGGGTTATCTTGCGCGCCAACGGGTCCTGCGTGCGACGCGCCATGTGCGCATAGGCCCGCAGCAACAGCGCATTGTCGTAGAGCATCTTTTCGAAATGCGGCACCACCCAGTGCGGGTCGACGCTGTAGCGGGCGAAGCCACCGGCCAGCTGGTCATAGATACCGCCGCGGGCCATCGCCGAGCAGGTGCGCTGCACGGCCTGCAAGGCGGCCACCGACCCGGTGCGTTCGTGGTGGCGCAGCAACGCTTCCAGCAGGGCCGAGGGCGGAAACTTGGGGGCTCCGCCGAATCCTCCGTTTGCGGAATCCTCGTCGTTCAGCACTGCGGCCACCGCGTGGTTGCACAGCTCGGGGACCACCGGCGCTCCCCCGCCGGGCAGCCCGGCCGACATCGACCGCAGCTCGGCGGTGATCTGATCCGAGGCCCGTTCGACCTCGTCGCGGCGGTCGCGCCAGGTCTCGGCGACGGCGGCCAGCAGTTGCAGGAAACCGAGCTTGGGGTAGTAGGTGCCACAGAAGAAGGGCCGGCCGTCGGGGGTCAGGAAGCAGGTCATCGGCCAGCCGCCCTGCCCGGTCAGGGCGACGGTGGCGTTCATGTACACCGCGTCCAGATCCGGACGTTCCTCACGGTCGACCTTGATGCAGACGAATCCGTCGTTGAGCACCGCTGCCACGTCGTCATCCTCGAACGACTCATGGGCCATCACATGGCACCAGTGGCAGGCCGCGTATCCGATGGACAGCAGGATCGGGACGTCCCGTTCGGCGGCCTCTGCGAGCGCCTCGGGCGTCCACTCTCGCCAGTGCACCGGATTGTCGGCGTGCTGGCGTAGGTACGGGCTGGTGGACCCGCCGAGCGTGTTACCCCGTACCGGGCTCACGTGGCTGACCCTGGCTATCCGGGGCGTGATCGGGGGCCTGGTCGAGGGAACTGTCCACCGAGCCGTCGGCGGTGCCCTCGTCGGCGGCCTGGTCGGGTTCGGGGTGTTGCGGGTCGAAGGACTCGGGAAGCTTGCGCAGGTGCCGGTTCATCGACCAGACCAGAGCGAACGTGCCGATCAGCAACGCCACCGTGATCAGCAGACCCAGCGGCGTCGCCTTGCCGAACTCCGGGCCGGTGTTACGCGGCTCGTCGGCGAGCAGTGTGATCACTGCGGTGAAGGTGTCGATCATCTCTCAATCCCGGTGAACAGGTCGTCTTCCGGCAGCTTCACCGGCACGCGCGACCGCGCCAACTCGAACTCCTCAGTCGGCCACAACCGCTGCTGCCACTCGATCGGCGCATGGAAGAAGTCGCCCTTCGGGTCAATCTGGGTCGCGTGTGCGCGCAGCGCGTCGTCACGCTGACTGAAGTACTCCGAGCATTCAACACGGGTGGTGACCCGATTGGCGAATATGTCGTGATCGGGGTCCCAATGCTCGAGCCATTTGGCGAAGGGACCCTGCTGACCGTTCTTGGCGAACTCGTCCTGCAGCAGCTGCATTCGCTGACGCAGGAAGCCGTGGTTGTAGTACAGCTTCGACACGCTCCACGGCTCCCCCGCATCCGGGTAGAGCCGGTAGTCGGCGGCCGCCTCGTACGCCGCCACCGACACCTGGTGGCAGCGGATGTGGTCGGGGTGCGGGTAGCCGCCGTTCTCGTCGTACGTGGTCAGCACGTGCGGCCGGAATTCACGGATCACCCGCACGAGCCGGTGCACCGGCTCGTCCAGCGGAACCAGCGCGAAACAGCCTTCCGGCAGGTCGGGCAACGGGTCACCCTCGGGCAGGCCCGAGTCGACGAACCCGAGCCAGTGATGCTCGACGCCGAGGATCTCGGCGGCTTTCGCCATCTCGTCCCGGCGCACCTCGTGGATCCGGCCATGCACCTCGGGTAGATCCATCGCCGGGTTCAGGATGTCACCGCGCTCGCCACCGGTCAGCGTCACGACCATGACGCGCGCTCCCTCGGCCGCATAGCGCGCGGTGGTCGCCGCACCCTTGCTGGACTCGTCGTCCGGGTGCGCATGTACCGCCATCAACCGCAGTTCACTCATGTCGCTTTCATCTAACTACGGCGTCCTCTTACCTATGCCCGCTGCCCAAGCCTCGACGTCCAGACATTGCCTGGGCTCGGGAACCAACTTGTCTCGACCTATAGTTCCAGTTCTGATGATCGAACGCCCTGCCGCCCGCTACGGATCCCGCCAAATGAGCCGCCGGACCCGGCGCTGGATCACGTTCGCCCTGGTCGCCCTCGTGGTGACGGCCGGTGTGATCCTTGCGGTCGTGGCCTACCAACGGTTGGGCAGCGGCGAGGTGAAGGGCGAGCTCAGCGCCTATGAACTGATCGACAATCAGACGGTGTCGGTGACGATCGGGGTGACCCGGCCGGACCCGTCGATTCCCGTGGTGTGCATCGTGCGGGCCCGCTCGATCGACGGAAGCGAAACCGGACGGCGCGAGTTTCTGGTCGGCCCATCCGATCAGCGGGTGGTGCAGGTGACCGCGGAGGTGAAATCGAGCCGGCCACCCGTGATCGGCGATGTCTACGGCTGCGGTACCGATGTGCCGTCTTACCTGGTAGCGCCCTGATTCTGCGGCGCGCAACAAACGCCGAACTGCGATTACATGAAGATTCGCCTGCCGCTCGGTGGTACGATTGTGCGATACACGGTTCCTCGCTGGGGCCGTGTATTGCTGCATTAGCGCTCAGTTAGGCGCTTGCGTCTGCGGCAATACACGCGCATGCCTCCGGCCCGGAAACGACCGACTTCGGACACAGGGGGGCGCGCGAGCGCCGCAGGACCAACACAGACAGGAGCACGAGAACATGACCGACACTCAGGTCACCTGGCTCACTCAGGAGGCATTCGACCGGTTGAAGGCGGAGCTGGATCAGCTGATCGCCAACCGGCCGGTGATCGCCGCCGAGATCAACGATCGCCGCGAAGAGGGCGACCTGCGTGAGAACGGTGGCTACCACGCTGCCCGCGAGGAGCAGGGCCAGCAGGAGGCTCGGATCCGTCAGCTCCAAGAGCTGCTCAACAACGCCAAGGTCGGCGAGGCTCCCAAGCAGTCCGGCGTCGCACTGCCCGGTTCGGTCGTCAAGGTGTACTACGACGACGACAAGAAGGACACCGAGACGTTCCTGATCGCCACCCGCCAGGAAGGCATCAGCGACGGCAAGCTGGAGGTCTACTCCCCCAACTCACCGCTGGGCAGCGCTCTGATCGACGCCAAGGTCGGCGAGTCGCGCACCTACACCGTGCCCAACGGCAGCACCGTCAAGGTCACCCTGATCAGCGCTGAGCCCTACCACGCCTGACGGGCGCCCCGGGGGTAAGCACTACAGTCGGGGAAATGGCGCAAATCGCCGAAGACCTGTTCCTGCTTTTGCTGGACAACGCCGCCGCACAACCCGGGTTGGACCGTCGTCGCAGGGAGAAAGTGCTCAGCGCGGCCGTCCTGCTCGACCTGGCCTACGCCTGCCGGATTCGCCCGGCCATGGCCGACGAGCCCGTCGAGGCGGGCCGGCTGATCGCCCTGAGCGGTGATTGGCCCGCCGACCCGGTCGGTGACGCGGCGTTCCACGTACTGCAACGTCGACCGCTGGCGCCGGAGACGGCGCTGGCCAAACTGGGCCGGTACACCCAGAGCACTCTGGAACAGCAGCTGGAACGCGTCGGGCAGATCCGGCGCGTCCGCATGCCCGGCAAGGGTTTTCCGGGCCGCCCGGTGTACTGCTGGCCGCTGACCAATCGCGAGCGGGTCAGCCAGGCGCGGGCGGCGTTGCTGGCCGCTTTGTTCGACGGCCACAATCCGGTACCGGCCATCGCCGCGATCATCTGCCTGCTGCACGCCGTCGACGGCTTAGGGGCGGTGTTGAGCCTCAACGACCGAGGCTGGCGCTGGGTGCACGCCCGGTCCACCGAAATCGCCACCGGCAGCTGGGTGGACGAGACCGCGTCGGCGCTGCCGGAGATGAATCTGGCGGTGACGACGTCGGCGTTACGCCCGGCCCTGATGTCCTAACTTTTCTTCCGCGAGCAGACGTAAACCCGTAGCTTTTCTGGCGAAAAGGTACGGGTTTACGTCTGCTCGGCGTCAGTGGCCGAGGGCCTGCTCCAGGTCGGCCAGCAGGTCGGCGGCGTGTTCGATGCCCACCGACAGCCGCACCAGGTCGTCGGGCACTTCAAGCTGTGAGCCGGCGGTCGAGGCGTGGGTCATCGCACCCGGGTACTCGATCAGCGACTCCACCCCACCCAACGATTCGGCGAGAATGAAAAGCTCGGTGCGCGAGCACAATTCACGTGCCGCCTCCGGCCCTCCGCGCAGTCGCAGGCTGACCATGCCGCCGAAACCGGACATCTGACGCGCCGCCAAATCATGGTTGGGGTGGCTGTCCAGGCCGGGATAGAGCACCGTTTCCACGGCCGGATGCCCGTCGAGGAATTCGGCGATCAGCGCGGCATTTTCGCTGTGCTGACGCATCCGCAGCACCAGGGTCTTGAGCCCGCGCATGGTCAGATACGCATCGAACGGCCCCGGCACGGCCCCGGCGCCGTTCTGCAGGAAGGCGAATGCCGCGTCGAGCTCCTCGTCGTTGGTCAGCAGCGCGCCGCCCACCACATCCGAGTGCCCACCGATGTACTTGGTGGTCGAGTGCAACACGATGTCCGCCCCGAGCAGCAGCGGCTGCTGCAGCGCCGGGGAGGCAAAGGTGTTGTCCACCAACACCTTCACCCCCGAGGACGACGCGATCTGCACGATCCCGGCGATATCGGCCACGTTCAGCAACGGGTTGGTCGGGGTCTCCACCCAGATCAGCCGGGTCCGCGGGGTGAGCGCCGAGCGCACCGCATCCAGGTTACTCAGCGGCACCGGGGTGTGCGTGACCTGCCATTGCGAGAACACCTTGTCGATGAGCCGGAAGGTGCCGCCGTAGGCGTCGTCGGGGATCACCACGTGGTCACCGGGCCGCAGCACCGCCCGCAGCGCACAGTCCGTGGCGGCCATGCCCGAGGCGAAGGCCCGCCCGTAGGCGGCCTCCTCGACCGCCGCCAGTGCCGCCTCCAGCGCCTGGCGGGTGGGGTTTCCGGTGCGGGCGTACTCGAAGCCGCCGCGGAGCCCACCGACGCCGTCCTGCGCGAAGGTCGAGCTGGCATAGATCGGGGTGTTGACGGCTCCGGTGCCCGGGTCGGGTCGGTAACCGGCGTGGATGGCTTTTGTGGCCAGACCGTGCCACCTGCGCTGTTCACTCATAACGTGACGAGCCTATCGGGGCGGATACCCGTACGGGTTGGGACCGCCCTGTGGCCCGGGAAATACCGGAGGCGCGGGAGCGGTGACGGGGGCCGGGACGCACACGGTGGCCACCAATTTGTCGGCGATGGTCTGGCGCTTGTTGTCCCACAGCGGCATCAGATAGCCGATGTAGAAGATGCTGTCGACGAAGTGGGCCACCTGTCGGAGCAGTGCCATGCCGAATCCGATCGGCTGGCCGGTCTTTTCGCTGATCACCTTGAACTTCATCACCTGCTTGCCGATGCTCTGACCGGTCTTGCCCTGGCGGTAGCCGTAGTTCCACACCGGGAACGCGAGCGTCGCCGCGAACAGCGCCAGCGTCGCCAGGACTATCAGTGCGACGACTCCGTCGGAGGGCTCGCCGGAGGACGTGGCGGCCGCCACGATGCCCATGAGAATGCCGTACCCCACGAACAAGATCCCGAAGACCGGAACCTGGTCGATCACATAGGCCAGCGCCCGATCCAGCCATGAGGTGTAGGCGTTCGGGTTCGGCACAGGCTGGTTCGGGTTCCACTGCGGTGACGGGTACGCCGGCGGGTAGGGCGGCGGGTAGCCGGTGGGGCCGGCCGGCGAGTAGGGCATCTGCGGGGGTGCCGGATGGCCGGTGGGCCCGGGTCCATATGGATTGCCCTGGCCCGCATGGGGATACGGGTTGGGGTACGGGTTCGACGTGTTGGGACCGGGGGCATATCCGGGGCCTGGCGGCTGAGTCATGTGCAAATGATGTCACGCGGCACGACGCCCACGACGCAGGCATTTCTGCCGTACGCGCCGTGGGCGTCGAAGCGGTCGAACTACGGGGTCAGCGGGGCCAGCTGAGCGCCGTTGAGCCGGCGCCAGGCATACACCGTGATCAGGGACAGCAACGGGTACGCCACCAGCAGGCCGATGCCACACAGCAGGGTGCCGACCAAGCCCACGACGAGGACCACGAGCCACGTCAGGGCGACCGGCCCGAAGTTGGCCTTGGACAGCTCGAAGCTCGCCTTGACGGCCTCGATACCGGAGAGATTGCGATCCAGCACCGCCACCGTGGTGAACATCAACATGATCGAGGCGATGATGCCGGGGATGACGCACAAGACGACGCCGATGCCGATGATGACCGAGGACACCACCGAGGCGACGACGACGTTGCCGACGTTGCGTGGCCGGAAGAAGGATCCGATGGTCACCGGCGTGCCGTTGGCGATGTCGAGCATTCCGCCGATGTAGGCCGACTGGATCACCGCGCCGATCACCACGCCCACGAGCATGACGATCAGCGAGACCAGGATTCCGGCGCCGCCCATCGAGAAGCTGTAGGAGCCGTCTTCACCTTCCACCTCGGTGAACGGCGCCTCGATCATCCGGAAGACGACCTGCAACACAACGTAGATCAGCCCGAAGACCAGGGTCGGCACAAGCACCTCGGCGGGATGCTTGCTGAACTTGTTCCAGGCCCAGGAGAACGCGTCACCCACGCTGTAGGGCGCACCGCCGAAGCTGGGCGCGCCGGCCGGCGGGTAGCCGGGAGCGGGATATCCGCCGGGCGCCGGGTAACCCGGGGGCGGGAATCCACCGCCCTGCGGTGGCGTACCCGTTGC
>NZ_LZJD01000122.1:0-4611 GCF_001666875.1 Mycobacterium sp. E802 | reverse complement strand
GCAGATCGGAGATCATCGATACCAGCCGCCGGCCCAGGTAGTCGACGGCCGCCCCGGCGATCAGGGTGGCGACCAGCAGCGGCAGTGTCCCGGCCATGGCGACGATCGATGCGTCGAGCGCAGATCCGTTGCGCTGCAACACCAGCCACGGGAACGCGACGATCGAGATCCCGTTGCCCGCCCCGGCCGTCAGCGCGGCGAACAGGATCAGCAGCAGGGGGCCGCGCTTGGTGTGGGTCATGGGCTATCGCGGCCGAATCTAACAGCGTGCCCGTACCCACCGCGACGGATTTTCCGTTCAGGCACAGTGGACTGGTGTCGATCTCTGAACTCCCGCACCCCAGGACCGGCGAACTTTTCCCCTCACCGGTCCCGCCCGGCACGGGCTGGCCCGGGGACCCCGCGGATGCGTCCACTCCGGTGGCCAAGACCGCCGCGCAGGTGCGACGCCTGGCCGCCCGGGTGGGTACGGTCGACGAGCTCGACGCGTTGATCTCCGTGTGCCGGGCCTGTCCCCGGCTGGTCGCCTGGCGCGAAGAGACGGCCGTGACCAAGCGGAAATCCTTTGCGGATCAACCATATTGGGGTAGGCCGGCCACCGGATTCGGTGCGGAACAACCCGGGATCATGATCGTCGGGCTGGCCCCGGCCGCCCAGGGCGCGAACCGCACCGGTCGGGTGTTCACCGGGGACCGGTCCGGAGACTTCCTGTTCGCCGCGTTGCACCGGGCCGGGCTGGCCAATCAGGCGGTGTGCATCGACGCCGCCGACGGTATGCGGCTGACCGACACCCGGATGGCCGCGGCGGTGCGTTGCGCCCCACCGGCCAACGCGCCGACCCCAGGCGAGCGGGCCACCTGCGCGCCGTGGCTGCAGGCCGAGTGGCGCCTGGTCGGGCCGTCGGCTCACGTGGTCATCGCGCTGGGCGGTTTCGCGTGGCGGGCCGCACTTGAACTTCTCGGGTCGCCCCGGCCCGCGCCCAAGTTCGGACACGGCGTCACCGCATTGCTGCACACTGCCCAGGGCCCCGTCACCCTGCTCGGTTGCTTCCACCCCAGCCAGCAGAACACGTTCACCGGCCGGCTCACCCCGGCGATGCTCGACGACATCTTCGTCACCGCCAAACGCCTGGTCGCCGAGGCACGCGGGAACGAACCGGGCGCCTCTTGACGTTGACGCTGTCATGCGGCTCTCTGTCCTCGACCTCGTCCCGGTACGCACCGACCAGTCCACGGCCGATGCGCTGACCGCCACGACTCACCTGGCGCAGACCGCCGACCGGCTGGGATACACCCGCTACTGGATCGCCGAGCACCACAACATGCCGGCGGTGGCGGCCACCAGTCCGCCGGTGCTGATCGCGCATTTGGCCGCACACACTTCGCAGCTGCGGCTCGGTTCGGGCGGGGTGATGCTGCCCAACCACGCACCGCTGGCGGTCGCTGAGCAGTTCGCCCTGTTGGAAGCCGCCCACCCCGGACGTATCGACCTGGGGATCGGGCGGGCGCCGGGCTCGGATCCGGTCACCTCGCTGGCCCTTCGCGGGGCGGCCGGCCGCGATGATCGCGACATCGAGGCCTTCCCCCAGTACCTCGACGATGTCGTCGCCCTGATGGGTGCGCGCGGTGTGCGGGTGCCGTTGCCGCGCGACCTGATGCGCGAGAACTACGTACTCAAGGCGACGCCTGCGGCGGTCACCGAGCCGCGGATGTGGCTGCTCGGCTCGTCGTTGTACTCGGCGCACCTGGCCGCGGCCAAGGGGTTGCCGTACGTTTTCGCCCACCACTTTTCCGGCCAGGGCACTGCCGAAGCCTTGGCTGTTTATCGCGACGAGTTCCAGCCCAGCAATCTGGCCTCCGAGCCGGTGACATTCCTGACGGTCAACGCCTCGGTGGCCGAGACCACCGAAGAGGCCAAGGCGCTGCTGCTGCCACAACTACAGATGATGGGTCGGCTGCGGACCGGCCAGCCGCTCGGCGCGCTGGATCTGGTCGAGGACGCCGAGGCCACCACTCTCACTCCGCAGGCCGAGGCGGTGGTGGCCTCCGGGCTACGGCGCGCCGTGGTGGGCTCACCCGCCGAGGCGGCCGCGCAGGTCCGCGCGCTGGCCGAAGAGTTCGACGTCGACGAGGTCATGGTCAACCCGGTGGGCTCGGCCCGTCGCGGTGCTGGCCCGGCCACCGCGACGGCCCGCGCCACCACGCTCGAGCTGTTGGCCAAGGAACTGTTCTAAGGGCTGAGCACCACGATCGGGATCGGTCGCGACGTCTTCTTCTGATACGCCTCGTAGCGGTCAGAGTTGTTGTCGTTGACGATCTTCCACAACCGCTGGTAGTCGGGATCGTCAGGCAGCACGGGCTTGGCGGTGACGCTGAGTCGCTTGGGCCCGACGTTGATCTCGACGCGGGGCTGGGCCTTCAGGTTGTGATACCAGCCCGGTGAGCGGGGCGCTCCGCCCATGGACGCCACCACCAGATAGTCGTTCCCGTCACGGGCGTAGCTCAGCGTGTTGATCCGCGGCTGACCGGTCTTCGCGCCGGTGCTGCGCAACAGCAGGCTGTTCGGGAAGCCGGGCAGGTGGTGGCCGATCATCCCGTTGGACTTCTGGTAGATCAGGTCGTGGATGTGCAGGAGTCGGAGGCCGAGTTGTGCGATGGGCGACGGATCACTCATGGGTTCAATCGTGCTCGGACGCGTCGAGTTCTGCCAATGCCGCACGTAACAGCCGCCCCGACTCCTCACGGTCGGGGTCACGACGCATCATCATGCCCTTGACGAAGGACAGTTTGTCGCCGGCCTGACGCGGCACCACATGCAGGTGGATGTGGAACACGCTCTGGAAGGCGGCCTTGCCGTCGTTGATCACGATGTTGTTGCCGTCGGCGTGCAGGCCGGACCGGCGCGCGGCGCGGGCGATGCGCGCTCCGATGCGGGCCATCGCGGCCACGGTGTCCGCCGGGGTGTCGGTGAGATCGACCATGTGTTGCTTCGGGATGACCAGGGTGTGCCCGCGCGTGAACGGCCGGATGTCGAGAATGCCCAGGTAATCGTCGTCTTCGTAGATACGGATGGCGGGGGCTTCGCCGGCGACGATCGCACAGAACACGCAAGACATCCCGCCACGTTAACCTCCGGCGGCGTCCGTCCATTCGGCAACGCGTCGTTCCCGTTCGGCCGCCGTGAGGTTTTCGACACGGGTCATCACGGTCCAGCGTTGGCCGAACGGGTCGACGATCGAGGCAAAGCGGTCGCCGGTGACAAACGTCTGCGCGGGCTCGCGCATGATCGCGCCCGCCTTTTCGGCGCGGGCCACCACGGCGTCGACATCGGGGCAGTACAGCCCGATCGAATGAGTTGCCGCCGAACCCGGTTCCGGTGCGGCGATCTGAAACGCCTCCTGTGGGTCGCCGAGCTGTAACCGGCCATTGCCGAAATCGAGTTCGGCATGCGCGACGGTGCCGTCCGGCCCGTCCATCCGTTCGACCACGTCGGCACCGAAGACGTTCTGGTAGAAGGTGATTGCCTCGGCGGCTCCGTCGACGCAGAGGAACGGGGTCAGGCTGGTATAGCCCTGGGGAATCGGTGTGACAGTCATATCGACCAGTTTCGTAGGCTGTCGTGCATGCCCGCTTGTAAAAACGCGCCAGAGCGGGGAGTGGTCGGCCGCGCCGGTACCGTCGCGGCATTCGACCTGCACCGTTGGATGCCGTCGGACGAGGCCGGCCGGTTCGTCGAGCACTTTTGGTCGGTGAGCTGGGACCGCCGGCAGGCAGGTCCGTTCGAGAGCACTGTGATCACCTTTCCGGCCATGCATCTGACCCGCGAGTGGGGCGATGACGGTCTGCGTCATGGTCATCGGTTGCCGGCCACCTTGTTGCACGGGGTGGTGCCGAAAGTATTCCGGATCACCATCAGTGGGCGCGGTGCTGTGGTCGGGGCCCGATTCCGGCCCGGTGGGTTCACCGCCCGCTTCGGCGGGGACGCCGCGGCGATGACCGGTCGCGTGGTCTCCGTGAGCGAGTTATCCGGTGCGCCTGTGGTTCTCGGCGAGACTGTGGCCTCGGCCCATGCCGGTCTGGAGGCGATCATCGGCGCTACGGCCGAGCCGCTGGACGATACCTACCGGGCACTGTGTGCTCTGTGCGAGCGCATGAGCGCCGACGGATCACTGCACCGAGTCGAGCAGGTCATGCAGTATTCGCCGTGGAGCACGCGGACCACGCAGCGGGTGTTCCAGCGCTATGTCGGGGTGACGGTGAAGTGGGTGCTGTGCCGTTATCGGCTACAACAGGCCGCATTGGAGATCGAAAGTACGCCCGATCTCGACTTTGCCGATCTCGCAGTGCGACTCGGCTGGTACGACCAGGCGCATTTCGCCAAGAACTTCCGGTCCATGCTGGGATGCACGCCGGGGGAATACGCCGTTCAGAACGGTGGTGGTGGGTCGTAGTGTTCGGCGAGCCAGATTTGGTATTGGCGTTCGACGTCGAGGTCGTTGTTGATTTCGGCGCGTAGGTGTCGTTCTTCGGCGATGCGTTCTTGGCGTTCTTGTTCGCGGGTGTGGCTGCGTTTGGGCATCTTCATGCCACGGTGCGGACTTTGCGCCTCGGG
>NZ_LZJD01000121.1:0-5440 GCF_001666875.1 Mycobacterium sp. E802 | reverse complement strand
TACGTGGAAGTACCTGAGTGTGGACCGCTCGGTCGGCGACAGTGTGTCAGTGAGCCTGGAAAAGGAATGCGCCAGGCATGCTTCGAACGGTCCATGCATCACTTCCGGGGAGAGCCGGCACATGCTGTTGAACTATCTGACCGGTCATCCGGTCGACGTTCCGCCTGGCGCGTTCTATCCTGCCACTGACGGCCGCGGCGACTACGTTTTCGCCGCGACCCGCGAGAGTAGCGCTGGCATACAAGAGGACCGGGCCACTGACCTGATGAACCCTGACGGGTCGTTGCGGTGTCAGTTCATCAGCCAAGGGGGGTCTGGCGGCGTGCCTATCTGGTTGGCGAAGCAGTTCATCGCCCAACGTAACCTCTCTGGCGCCGGCAAGCCGGAGGTGGTGGTGTTCAATCGTGACACCTGTCAGGTGGCGAGCACTTTTCCGTGGCCGTTCGAGTCCGGCAAGAAAGCAAAAGTGGACTACATCACCGCGAGCAAGGGCGCGACACTGCTCGTTCAAACCTATGACGACGAGACGATCGACATCATCGGCTACGCACCATGACCACGTTCGATCAAAGGGCCAACACCAGAGGAATTCTCGCGCATCGTCATTGCGGGTCGAAGCTGGAGATGCGCCACTGCCCGTCAACTTTGCGCATACCGACGCGCACCGAGCTGCTCTGGTGGTTGGGGTCGGGATTTTCGGTGCTCGTCGTGACCTGATTGACGAAGACCAATGCTGCTGCGGTGTCGGGGTTGTCGATGGAGATGACACCGGATTGGGCGACGGTTGCGGTGGTTGTGACGTTCTTCTGCCGGGCGGCAGGCATGACGATGCGTTCGGTGAAATCCTTGTAATACTCGGCGAACTCACCCGTGGTGACCGCAAGTCCCGCCGCCATGTCCTGTTCGATTGTTCCGGGGGAATACGTCAGGATTTTCGCGGTACTGGTCGCCGCAGCATCGGTGACGGCCTGGCGCAAGTCCGCTCGGTCGGCGAGTGCGGCCGGTGCCGGGCGGCTCTTCATCAGCAGCTCGTAGCCACCGAACACGGTAAGTGCTGCGACACCGACGAGCAAAACTGCGTTGACGATCCACAGAGCTGTTTGACGGCCGGTCATGAGGCGAACTCCACTTTCGAGGTCTTGAAGGCGTCGTCGACTTTCCTGACGGTCATGATCAATCGGAAACTTCGAGGGTCCTGGTTGGCGGCGGTGTTCTTCGTCGATTTCGATACTGCCGCAACGAGAAACACCGCGGTTTCGGTGTGCTGGTCGAATGACTTCAGTGCCACCGATCGGGCAGTCCCGGTCGTTGTGATTCCGCCGGCATTCAACGTCTGCACGAAACTGTCACGCTGGGAGTCGAACTCGTCATGGAAGGTTCCGATCGAGTTGTCCAAGAGCCATCCGACGTCGGCGGTACTCGTTTGTGGATTCGTCGTCATCAGACGTTCGGTGAACCCGGTGGCGAAGTCGGCGTACGGCTGCCACTGCGTTTCGGTTGCCGCCGGCGGCGCGGGGCGTGACGCTTGCCAGGCGCTGAACACACTCGCGCCGACCATCAACACCAGAAGGACCAGCATGACGGCTACCGCGGCTGCGGTACCCCGCGACGATGCGACCGGGGTGCCGGGCCTCGGCGCCCATGCGGGAACGGCGAATTGTGTCGGCGCGGCGACCGTCGAGGTGACCACCGCCGGCATTGTCACATGGTGATGGATCGACGGCGGCGCACCGACCGCGGCGCTGTCGGCGACGGTCAACGCGTCGGCAAAATTTGCGCATCGCGGGTAGCGCTCGGCCGGATGCTTCGCCAACGCGCGTGCGAACACAGGATCCAGCCGCGCCAGCTCGGGGCGGAAGTGCGACAGAGCAGGCGGGGCTGCGCTGAGGTGTTTGCCGATCACGACCGCAGGATTGGAATCGACGAACGGAGGCTTGCCGGCAAGGAGGTGGAACACGGTGGCGGCCAACGCATATTGATCGGCACGGCCATCCAACTGCTGACCGAGCAGCTGTTCGGGTGCGGCGTAGGCCAGCGTGCCCACCGTGGTGTTGGTGGCAGTCAACCCACTGATGTCCTCGGTGCGGCGAGCAATACCGAAGTCCGCGAGCAGGATACGTTGATCACCGTGGTCGCTGAGACCCAGCAGAATATTCGCCGGCTTGACGTCGCGGTGCAGCATTCGGTGGCCATGCGCATAGTCCAAGGCCGAGGCGACCGCGGTGGCGATCGTCATCGCTTCGGGCAGCGGTAGCCCAGCGGGGTGCGCCCGCGCGAGGTCGGCGGCATCACGGCCGCGGACGTAGTCCATGGAGATCCACAGTTGACCGTCGGTCTCGCCGCGGTCGTGCAGCGCGACTATGTTGGGATGCCACAGACTCGCGGCCAGTTCTGCTTCACGGGTGAACCGGTCACGATAAGCGGGATCCGCTGAGGCACCGGCCGGCAGAATCTTGAGGGCCTCTTGGCGTGGCAGACGCGGATGCTCCACCAGGTAGACCTCGCCCATTCCGCCGGCGCCCAGCAGCTGTACCACCGTGAACTCGGCGAACTTTGACCCCGGCTGCAGCGGCATGCTGCGGATCGTACATTCCTCCCGGCGCAGGTTGTGGCAGGGAAACGGTCGCTGGCATTGACCTCAACCACTGTTGAGGCAGCATCATGGATGACCATGGGATTCGACCTCACTGTGTACTTCGACCGGATCGACTACCACGGCTCGGCAG
Source organism: Mycobacterium sp. E802 (assembly GCF_001666875.1). Lineage (NCBI taxonomy): Bacteria > Bacillati > Actinomycetota > Actinomycetes > Mycobacteriales > Mycobacteriaceae > Mycobacterium > Mycobacterium sp. E802. The sequence goes on along the minus strand of NZ_LZJD01000121.1, from coordinate 2,714 downwards.
CAGCCGATCTGGCCACACTGCAGGACATCGTGGCCGCCCATGGCCGGTCCATCCCGTTCGAGAACCTCGACCCGCTGCTGGGTGTTCCGGTCGACGATCTCAGCGCCGAGGCACTGGCCGACAAGCTCGTCACCCGACGCCGCGGCGGGTACTGCTATGAACACAACGGACTGCTCGGTTACGCCCTCGACGCGTTGGGCTACGGCATCGAGCGTCTCGCCGGACGCGTGGTCTGGATGAAAGGACCCGACGCGCCGTTGCCCGCGCTCACCCACAACGTGTTGGCCGTGACGGTCCCGGGTGAGGCGGGACGCTTCCTGGTCGACGTCGGCTTCGGCGGGCAGACCTTGTCGTCGCCGATCCGGCTGCAGGCCGGCGCGGTGCAGCAGACCCGGCACGAGCCGTACCGTCTGCTAGAGCCGGCCGGCGGCGAGTTCGAGTTGGCCGCTCAGGTCCGCGGCCAGTGGCAGCCGCTGTACCGGTTCACCACGGCGCCGCAACCGCGAATCGACCTGGAGGTCGGAAGCTGGTATGCCTCAACGCATCCCGGTGGCGTCTTTGTCGTCGGGCTGACGGCGGCGCTGGTCACCGACGACGCCCGGATAAACCTGCGCGGCCGGAACCTGTCCATCCACCGCCACGGCGAGACCGAACGTATCCGCTTCGACACTGCCGCAGAGGTCCTCGACGCGCTCACCGAGCGGTTCGGCATCAATCTGTCCGATCTGGGCGACGTGGACGTCGAGGCTCGGGTGGCGCAGGTGTTGGACAGCTGAGCCGGCCCGCTCTGTGTCAGCCGTCCGCCGGGTAGATTAGCTTTCCGCCCTCGAGTTTCGCGTTGTCGTTCAAGGTGGCCGGCCGGGTGGAGGTGGCCGACATGATGTGGGTGACCTCGACCCCCTCGATGATCAAGGCATCGGTGATCAGCCGACGATGGCACCGCCACGGCACGGCCTCGCTGCACATGATCACCGGCCGGTGCTGTCGGGACAGCTCGATCAGCTCACCGAGGCCCTCGGCGAACTCGGCAGTCTGCATGTAATCGGCATAATCGCGGAACGCCTTGACCCGCCACGCGGTATTCAGCGTGGGGGTGCCTGCCGGGGTGTGGCGGCGGCCACCGAGTTTCGGCAGCCACTGATAACCGATGTCGGGCGGCAGGCTGTCGATGATGGCCGCCTTGTTCCACTGCGGGAACTTCCGGGACGCCGGGAATGAGCGCACGTCGACCAGATAGGTGAGGTCGTATGTGCGCAATAGCTCGACCAGTTCGCCGAATTCACGGGTCGAGTGACCGACTGTCCACACCCGCTGGGTCATGTTCTCTCCTCCTCGGCGCTGGCATACCCCGGGTCGGCCCAGTTTCACCCCAGATGGTCGCGGGTAGCTCACATGACATGAACACCCGATTCAAAGTTGGCGACCACGTCAAATGGAACTCCGAAGCCGGGTATGTCAGCGGCAAGATCATCAAGGTTCATACCCGTGACGTGGACTACAAGGGGCACATGCGTCGCGCGAGTGGTGACGAGCCGCAATACGAGATCGCAAGCGACAAGACCGATCACGTCGCGATGCACAAGGGCTCAGCGCTCCAGAAGATTCCAAAAAACGGCGATTGATCCGGGCCGGCCGGCGGCCATACTGATCCCCGTGGATGAGAGGCTGACCGTGAAAACCGTGTACTACACCGCGTCGAGTCTGGACGGGTTCATCGTCGACAGCGACGACAGCTTGGACTGGCTGATCTCACGTGACATCGACCAGAACGGGCCATTCGGCTACGACGAATTCATCGGAACCATCGGCGCCTTGGTGATGGGATCTGCCACCTACGAGTGGATCGTGAAGAACCAGCCCGGCGAGTGGATGTACGAGCAGCCGACGTGGGTGCTGACTCACCGGCCGCAGATCGTTGTTGCCGGGCATCCCGTGCACGTTCATTCCGGAAGCGTCGGAGAGTTGCATCCACAGCTGGTGACGGCCGCAGCGGGCAAGGATGTCTGGGTGGTCGGCGGGGGAGAGGTCGCCGCTCAATTCGTCGCGGCGGGCTTGATCGACGAGATGATCGTCAGCTACGCGCCCTGTTCCCTGGGTGAGGGAGCGCGCGTGCTGCCGGTCCGTTCCGAATGGGTACCGGCCGAATCGGCGCTCAACGGCGAGTTCGTCTGCGTTCGCTGGGTCAGGGCCAGTGCCAGGGCGGACAGTTCGCCGGTCCGCTGACATTTCCCTGCCGAACAATAGCTCCTATGTCAAGCCGCCGCTGATTGTGGCGGCTTGACTGGGTTTTGGTGGTCGTTGTGAAGTCCTGCGTCGTGGCGTAGGGCTTGGTAGACGCGGCGGGCGATGCGGCGTTTGACGCAGCGACGGGCCGCGGCTTTGGTTTTGCCGGCATCGCGCAGTTTCTGGAAGTAGATCTGCCCGGCGCTGCCGGTCATCCGGATCTGTGTCACCGCGATGCGATGGATGGCGGCGTTGAGTTGACGGTTACCAGCCCGGCTTAGCCGCATCTGCCCGGCGCTGGCGCCTGACCAGGCCGGGATGGGCGCGACGCCGGTGTGGCAGCCGAACGCGGCCTCGCTTTTGAACCGGCCGATGCCGGCGACCTCACCGAGGATCTTGGCCGCGGTCAGCTCCGCGCACCCGGGGATCTGCAGAAGAGTCGGAGCGTGCTGCTGGGCGCTGGCGGTCAACCGCTTGGCCAAGGCGTTGAT
>NZ_LZJD01000120.1:0-7626 GCF_001666875.1 Mycobacterium sp. E802 | reverse complement strand
GTGCCGCGGACGGCGTGCCGGAGCCTGGATTTCCACCGCGCGGCCGAGGTGATCGACGTGGGCCGTGTGCTGGCCGCGCAGGCGCTCGACGCTCGCGACGACGCCGAGCCCGCGTTACCCGAGTAGGAACGCCGCGACCTCGGCGGCCACGCGGCGGCCCTGGGCCCGCCCGGCCTGCGCCGAGGGCACGCGGCAGGCAGGATCCAGCGGGTTCTTGCCGAATGCGGCCAGGGCGTCGTCGTCGGCGAAGATCCCGAGTGAGCGTCCGGCGAAGCCGCCGACCTCTTCGGCCGCACCGGTCCCGAACGGCGAGGGTGTCGAGCGTCCTTGGGGCACGAGCGCCACCGCGGTGTCGCAGTCGGCGGCCAGCACCATGTTGACCGCACTGCCGATGCCGCCGTCCATGAAGCGACGGCCACCGATCGTCACGACCGGCCACACCCCGGGCACCGCGCAGCTCGCGGCGACGGCGTCGACCAGCGACACCCCGGAATCCCGGTCCAGCGTCACCAGCTCACCGGTGTCGATGTCAATGGCGGAGATCCGTAGCACCCGGTCGGGCCACTCGTGTGCGGGCAGGCGCGCTTCGATGACCTTGCGGCGCACCGCCGGCTCCACCGTGGCGGTGTTGGCTGCCACGGCCCCGATGCCTTGGAGTTTCTGGGCCTTGGTGGTGTTGGGGGTCAGCATCGCCTTGACGAACAGGTCGGTGACGTTGTCGATGCTCACGCCGGGGTCGAGTTCGGCGGATTCGGCACCGATCTGACGCTCGAACAGTTCGCTCAGGCTCAGCCCGCTGCTGAGCTGCGCCGAGACCGTCGACCCCGCCGACGTGCCCACCAGCACGTCGGAGGAGAGCAGGGCGTGGGCCGTTTCGGGCGACTCGTCGGCGATACCGTGCAGGATCCCGGTTTCCCAGGCGATTCCCGCGATACCACCGCCGGCGAGCACCAGAGCACGTTTGGAGGTCACGGACGTCGAGTGTGCCAGGGCCCCGGTTCACGGGTGCTGCGACGCCGCGGCCGTGGCCGACAGGTCCTCGATGCGCAGCAGGTGTCGCGGCGGATCCGGCAGCACCACCCGCCGGTCGATCCGCAGACCGGCGTCGACGTGCACCAGCTCGCCGGGGGCGATGGGCTGCCAGCCCTCGTCGTCCATCGCCTCGGTGGCGAAGACCACCGACGCTTGGGACGTCAGGTGCTCGGACTCGGCCCGGATGCGCGGGGTGCGCAGCGCCAGCCGTTCGTCGGGATCTCTGCGGTCGAGCAGGTGGAGCTCGTGAGTGTCCGGATAGCGCAACGCCCACATGTCGGTGGCGGTACTGAGCAGCAGGTTGACGGCATAGATCGGCACGGTGTCGGCCAGCCACGCGATGGCGTCGACGATGCCCGCACCCACGTCGCCGTCACGCGCCCGGACGGCGGCGGTGATGAGCGCGAACACCCGCTCTGAGTCGGTCTGGCCTTGGACGAGGGCCGCCACGCCCAGTTCGCGCAACCGCTCGTCGAGCACATCGAGGCCTTCGACCACGCCGTTGTGCGCGAAGATCCGGCCGTTCTGCAGGAACGGGTGGGTGTTCACCGCGTCAAGCGCGCCGGTCGAGGCATACCGAACGTGCGCGATGAACGTCGTCGCGGTGACATCGTGTGCCTCCGTGGCGAATTCGCAGTCCTGCCAGGCCGCCACGGGTTCCTTGTGCACCACTGGCCTGCCGTCGGGGCCGAACACGCCGAGGCCGGTCCCGTCGGGGTTCTTCCGACTCTGCTGGGCAAGGTTGTCCGGGGCGTCGAGCAACCAGAAGGTCGCCGAAACCAACCGATCACCTGCATGCAGACCAAACAATCGGCACATGCCCTCAGCCCACCCGGTGAAGTGCCATGATTTCCGATAGTAGCCGGGTAAACGAAGGGAACGCCATGACTTCTGATCTTGGGCCCACGATGCGGGCCGAGCGTTTCTACGCCGACACCAAACAGGTTGTGGTGGAAGATGTTCCGATTCCCGAACCAGGCCCCGGCGAGGTACTGGTCAAGGTGGCGTTCTGCGGGATCTGCCATTCCGATCTGAGCCTGATCAACGGGACGTTCCCGGCGCAGGCCCCAGTGGTGACACAGGGGCATGAGGCGTCGGGCACCATCGCCAAGCTCGGCCCCGACGTCACCGGATGGGCCGAAGGCGACCGGGTGATCGTCGCGGCGGGCCGGCCCTGCATGGAATGCCCCAACTGCCGTCGCGGCGACATCGCCAACTGTTTGCGAATCCAGTTGATGGCCTTCGCCTATGACGGTGCTTGGGCCGAGTACACGCTGGCTCAGGCGGTCGGGCTGACCCGTGTGCCCGACAATGTGCCGCTGGAGCAGGCCGCGATCCTCGCCGACGCGGTGTCGACGCCGTACGGCGCGGTGGTGCGTACCGGCAAGGTCGGCATCGGTGAATCGGTCGGGGTGTGGGGTCTGGGCGGGGTCGGTACGCACATCGTGCAGCTGGCCCGGTTGGTCGGTGCGGTGCCGGTGGTGGCCGTCGACATCAAACCCGAGGTGCTCGATCGTGCACTGGAGTTGGGGGCCGATTACGCCTTCCTCGCCGACGACGAGCATCTGGGCGAGAAGATCGCCGAGGTCACCGGAGGCCGCGGGCTCGATGTGGCGTTCGATGCGGTCGGCTTGAAGTCGACGTTCGAACAGGCGCTGGATCATCTGACGGTCGGCGGTCGGCTGGTGGCGGTCGGGATGAGCGCGCAAGAGCCGACGATCGGTCCGACCTCGATGTTCGGGCTCACCCAGAAGCAGGTGCTCGGCCATCTGGGCTACCAGAACGTCGACATCTCCACGCTGGCGACGCTCGTGTCCCTGGGCCGGCTGGATCTGTCCCGTTCGATCACCGAGATCGTGTCGTTGGAAGACGTCGCGATCGGTATCGACAAACTGGAACGCCAAGAGGGCAATCCGATTCGAATCCTGGTGCGGCCCTGACGGTTACCGCAGACTCGGCGCGGCCTTCCCACTGATCAGCGGCAGGTCCGGGTAGGTCACCACACCCGGAGGCGCCGCGCACACCGCAGGCACGGAGTTGACGCAGTGCGCGGCCGTCGCGACGACCCCGGCCTCCGGGCCCTCTTCGCCGGCCTCGGACTGGAAGCCCTTGATGATCACCGTGAAGTCCGGGTTGCCGCGGACCTCCATCTCGTAGCGTTGGCCGGCGGGGCCGAAAGTCCATGCCGGGTCGAGGTTTTCCTCGCCCATCAGCCAGTTCACGCTGACCCGCACGACGGGCTCGCCGTCGACGAGCGCCTCCCAGTGGAATTTGCGTCCGGCCACCTGACCGGGTTCGATCACCCCGATCGGCGAGTCGATGGGCGCGGTGGCCACTGCGATCTCCTGGGTGGCCCGGATCCGCGGGTCGATCGCGAACCCGATGTGGTCGACGACCATCTTGACTGCCTGGATGAAGCCGCCGTCGAGCATCTTCTGCATGGGCCCGCTCAGCGCGGTGTCGGGCGTGCCGCCGAAACCCATGACATGGCGCACCACGTCGGGTGCGTCATAGGTGCGCAGATCGGAAAACTCTTCGGCCCGGACGAAGTTCACCCCGGTGGCCATCGCCGAGAACACCAGCGGAAACTTCTCGCTGATCCCGCCCGGTGCGATGCCGGTGCCGTGCAGTGTGGCGTTGCCTTCCAGGGCGGCTTCCCGCATCGGCGCGGCCTGCTTCTCACTGGGGTACAGCCAGCCGACGGGCGTGACCACGTTCTTGCCCGAGCGCAGCAGCGCCGCCACCTCGTCCGGATTGGGGATCAGCGGCGCGTAGATGACCGCGTCGGCGTCCAGCGCGAGGATGTCGTCGACGCTGGAGGTGGCGGAGACGCCGAGCGGCTCGGTGCCGATGATCTCGCCGACGTCCTTGCCGTTCTTGGCCTCGGAATGCACCCAGCAGCCGACCAGCTCCAGGTCAGGATGTTCGAGCACGCCCTTGATCGCGGCGACGCCGACGCCACCGGTAGCCCACTGCACGACTTTGAGCACGGCACCCCTTTCCCGAGACCCATCCAGAACTAGAACGTGTTCCAACTATCTCTACACGACAGAAACGGTGAACTGTATGTTTCTCGACATGGCTAACAAAGTTTTCGTCGTCGGGGTCGGTATGACGAAGTTCGAGAAGCCCGGCCGTAGAGAGGGCTGGGATTACCCGGACATGGCCCGGGAGTCCGGCACCAAGGCGCTCGAAGATGCTGGCATCTCCTATGACCAGGTGCAGCAGGGCTACGTCGGATACTGCTCGGGGGATTCCACCTCGGGTCAGCGCGCGCTGTACGAGCTGGGCATGACGGGCATCCCGATCGTCAACGTCAACAACAACTGTTCCACCGGATCGACCGCGCTTTACCTTGCCGCGCAGGCGATTCGGGGCGGTCTGGCCGACTGCACGATCGCGCTGGGTTTCGAGAAGATGCAGCCCGGCTCCCTCGGGGGCGGGGCGCAGGACCGCGAGTCCCCGCTCGGAAAGCACGTCAAGGCACTGGCCGAGATCGATGAGTTCGCCTTCCCGGTCGCGCCGTGGATGTTCGGCGCGGCCGGCCGCGAACACATGAAGAAGTACGGCACCACCGCCGAGCACTTTGCCAAGATCGGCTACAAGAACCACAAGCATTCGGTGAACAACCCGTACGCGCAGTTCCAGGACGAGTACACGCTCGACGACATCCTGGCCGCCAAGATGATCTCCGATCCGCTGACCAAGCTGCAGTGCTCCCCCACCTCCGATGGCTCGGGTGCGGCGATCGTGGCCAGCGAGGCGTTCGTCGACAAGCACGGTTTGGCGTCTCAGGCCGTCGAGATCGTCGGGCAGTCGATGACCACCGACTTCGCCTCCACCTTCGACGGCAGTGCCGCCAACATCATCGGCTATGACATGAATGTCCAAGCCGCCCAGCAGGTTTACGCCCAGGCCGGACTCGGCCCCGAAGACTTCCAGGTCATCGAGCTGCACGACTGCTTCTCCGCCAACGAACTGCTGCTGTACGAAGCGCTGGGCCTGTGTGGTGAGGGTGAGGCGCCGCGGCTGATCGACGACAACGACACCACCTACGGCGGTCGTTGGGTGGTCAACCCGTCGGGCGGGCTGATCTCCAAAGGCCACCCGCTGGGTGCGACGGGCCTGGCGCAGTGCGCCGAGTTGACCTGGCAGCTGCGTGGCACCGCCGACAAGCGCCAAGTCGAGGGCGTCAACGCCGCGCTGCAGCACAACATCGGCCTTGGCGGCGCGGCCGTCGTGACGGCCTACCAGCGCGCCGAGCGGTAACATTTCCTCCGCGAGCAGACGCAAACCCGTAGCTTTTCGGCCGAAAAGCTACGGGTTTGCGTCTGCTCGCCGAGGAAACTAGAGCGTGACGATCTCGTAGGCACCGTCGGCGTGGCGGGCCCGGATCACCTTCTTGTCGTATTTGCCCACGCTGGTGCGCGGCACCTGGTCGACGAAGGTCCACCGCTCGGGCAACCACCAGCGAACCACCCTGTCCGCCAAGAACTCCCGCAGTTCGGCCGGCGTGACGGCGGCCCCTTCCTGCAGCACCACGACCGCCAGTGGGCGTTCCTGCCATCGCTCGTCGGGCACTCCGACCACGGCGGCCTCCAGCACCGCGGGATGCCCGATCAGATGGTTCTCCAACTCGACGGAGGAGATCCACTCTCCCCCGGACTTGATGACGTCCTTGGCCCGATCGGTCAACGTCACATAGCCGTGCGGATCGATCGACCCGACATCCCCGGTGCGCAGCCAGCCGCTGTCGAACTTCTCGGCATCACGGCCCAGGTAGTAGCCGCCGGTGATCCACGGCCCGCGGACCTCCAGTTCGCCGACGGCCTTGTCGTCGTTGGGCAGCGGTGCGCCCGCGTCGTCGACGATGCGCACCTCGACACCGCACATCGGCCGGCCCTGGCTGACCCGCATGTCCCAATGCCGGTCCTCCGACACTCCGGGCAGCGGTTTGGCCACCGTCGCCAGCGGTGAGGTTTCGGTCATCCCCCAGGCCTGCTGGATGTAGACGCCGTGGCGGTCCTGGAAGGTCTGCATCAGTGAGAGCGGCACTGCGGACCCGCCGCAGGCGACCAGACGCAGCGACGAAACGTCGTGTCCCGGATTCTTTTCCAGGCAGTGCATGACGTCGTTCCAGATGGTCGGCACGGCACCGGCCAGCGTGGGCCGTTGTGATTCGATCAACTCGATCAGCGCGGGCCCGGTCATGAACCGGTCGGGCATCACGAGGTTGGCACCGGCCATCAGGGCGGCATACGGCAGGCCCCACGCGTTGGCGTGGAACATCGGCACGATGGGCAGCACGGTGTCACTGCAACTGACGTCGAGCGCGTTGCCGGTACACGTACTCAGGGCATGCAAATAGCTCGACCGGTGGCTGTACACCACACCCTTCGGGTTTCCGGTCGTCCCGCTCGTGTAACACATTGCCGCTGCGGAGTTTTCGTCGATCTCGGGCCACTCGAACTCGGCGGGCTGCGCCGCCAGCAGTTCGTCCCAGCGCAGCACCGTCACGCCGGTCAACGCCGCCACGTCGCCGTCGCCCACCACGATCACGGTGTGCACGGTCTCCAGCAGTGGCAGGACCGGGGCCAGCAGGCCGACCAGCGATGCGTCGGCGATGACGACGCGGTCGGCCGCCTCGTTGGCGATGTAGGCGATCTGTTCCGGGGACAACCGGATGTTCAGCGTGTGCAGCACCGCGCCCATCGCCGGCACGGCCAGGTAGGCAGCCAGGTGCTCGGTGTTGTTCCACATGAAGGTGCCGACGCGATCGTCACCGTCGACCCCCAGACCGCGCAGCGCGTTGGCCAACCGCGCCGCCTGCTCCCCCAGTTCTCGATAACTGATGGTGCGGTAACGACCCTCGCCGACGGCGGTGGTCACGGTCCGATCGCCGTTGACTCCGCAGGCATGCCGCAGGATTGCGGTGATCGTCAACGGCCAGTTCTGCATGGTGCTGTCCACGGGCGCGATGGTATGCGTTCGCCACGGCGCGCCGGCGGGAACGATTCGAATTCCCCTGACGATGTAGGTAGAGGAGAATGAACCGGTAACGACAGAAGGGTGTGACCGATGCGCATGAAAGGGTCCCTGGCGGCCGTCGCCATGGCGGTGTTCGGGATGCTCAGTGTGTCGTCGGCGGTGGCCACGGCCGAGGAGACGGCCCAGGAGACGATCAGCCGCCTGCAGTCCGAGGGTTACACCGTCAACATCGACAAGATCGGCACCGCACCGCTGGATCAGTGCACGGTCACCAGCGTGCGTAATCCGCAGCGCGTCGGGCAGTTGCTGCCCTACGTCGGGCCGGGCCTCGGTGGTGATCGCATCCTCGTGCCCGCGGTCACCAGCCAGACGGTGTCGGTCTCGTTGAACTGCCAGCGCTGAGGATCATCCCGAGCAATCCAGTGACACTGTGATGGTGCGTCGCACCACCACGGGTATGAGGTCGAATTCCTTGCCGTTCTTGCCGAACCGTTCGACCCGGATGAACCTGGTCTGATCCTGGGGGTTGCGCACGCTGGTGACCGTGCACTGATCCAGGGGCGCATTGCCGATGCGATCGACGTTGACGTGAAATCCCTCGGCTTC
>NZ_LZJD01000119.1:0-4225 GCF_001666875.1 Mycobacterium sp. E802 | reverse complement strand
ACCCATGTGGTCGTGCGCTCATTGCGGGACGGGGCGAATTCAGTCGAAGATGTCGAATCCGCCGACGCTGTCGGTGTGGTGATCGTCGACCGCCGGGTGGGCCCAGTCCGGGGCCGGTGCCGGATCGGCGACGCTCGGATCGGCGGTGACGACGTCGTGGAACTGCTGCGACAGATCGTCCAACGGCTGCTCCAGCGGACCGATGTCGTCGAACGCAGAGCCCGACGACGCTGAAGTCACCAGATCATCCAGCGAATCCGGTTGGTTGATCACCGGTCCGGCCGTCGCATTCCACGTGTCATGGGCAGCATCGAGCGGCACATGATCACCGAAGGCGTCGAACGCCGCCGTGGCCGCACCGCTGGCCCACACGTTGCCACTCGGATCGGCGGTAGGGCTGTCGCCGAACCCGGCGTTGGCACCCGACATGGACAGCGATTCCGACACGACCGGGATCAGATTGTTGACGTCTGCGCTCGTCACGTCGGTCAGATGTGCGTCGGCGATGGCCTGGGCCGGGTCGGCGGCATAGCGGGCAGCGGCGTCGGGGTCATGTACCAGCGACATGACAAAGTCCAGCAGCGAGTTCGCCATGTTCCACCTCCTCAACAGTTCCGATTCGAATGCTAGCCAGCTGTGAGCCGGCTGGGATCGGTGCCGAACCCAGCCCTGGCCGCACTTGATTAGGGGGATGACCATTAGGGGATCGACGCCACTAGGGGATCAATTCCGGGCCCCAGGGATCGGAGCGGTTAGGGTGAATGTCGGCCGAGACAACGGGAGTGACGCCTGATGACCGACTCACTGGGGTTGTCGATCGGGATGACCAACCTGGTGGCAGCCCGCGAAGGCCGTCCACCGGTAATCCGCCGATCGATCCTCACCCTGCACAACGACCGCGCTCCGGAAGTAGGCGAATACACCGGCAGCGGGCTGCCGCTGGCCGGTTTCGTGGAGCGGGTCGGTGACCCGGTGCCGCTGGTCGCCGCCGACGGGTCGCAGCACCGGGGAGAGCTGGTGCTGGCCGAGGCACTTGAGGTGCTGGCCCGCGCCGCCGGCGGCGGTGCGCCGGTCACGATCGCCGTGCCGGCACATTGGGGTCCGAGCACCGTCGGCGCGCTGCGAGGCGCACTGCGGAACAAGCGCGCGCTGACACCCGACGGCGTTCCGCCGACCCTGGTTTCCGACGCCCTGACCGCACTGGCGGCGCTGCGAACCGATCCGGGGCTGCCCGCCGACGGCGTGGTGGTGTTGTGCGACTTCGGCGGCAGTGGCACCAGCGTGACATTGGCCGACGCCGCCGCGGGTCTGGCTCCGCTCGGGCAGACCGTGCGCCATGCCGATTTTTCCGGCGACCTGATCGACCAGGCGTTGCTCAACCATGTGCTCAGCGGTGTCGCGACGGCCAATGACGCCGACCCGGCGGGCACCGCGGCCGTGGGCTCGCTCGCCCGGTTGCGGGCCGAGTGCCGTCAGGCCAAGGAACGGCTGTCCGCCGAGACCGCGACGGCGATCCCCGTCGAGTTGCCCGGGTTCGACGGGGACGTCCGGGTGACCCGGCCAGAACTCGAGCAACTCATGTCCCAACCGCTGGCCGGACTCCTGGACGTCATTTCAGACACCTTGCAGCGCAACAACATTGCGCTCTCCAGCGTCAACGCGGTGGCCACCGTCGGCGGCGGTGCCGCCATCCCCCTGGTGACCCAGCGGTTGTCGGAACATCTACGAGCACCGGTGGTGACCACCCCGCAGCCACAGCTCGGGGCTGCCATCGGAGCCGCACTGGTGGCCGAGACCGTCGCCGAGGCCGGCGCGCCGACCGGCATGGCCCCCGAGGTGGCCGCCGCCGACGCACCCACCGGCATGGCACCGACGAGCCTGGGCCCGGCCGCCTGGGCGGCGGGCGCTACCGCGGCGCAGGCCGCGGCCGGTGACGACTCCGAAAATGTCGGGGCCCTGGCCTGGTCGCAGGACGATGCGCCCGGTAACGAACCGGTCCCGTACGCCGGGGGCGACTATCTGACATCCCCGGAGGCGACCGCGGCGCGGCCACCGGTGCAGTTCAGCCATGAAGAGGAGACGTACGAGACCGAACCGGCCCCGCTGCCCTGGTACAAACGCCCGCCGATCCTGTTTGGCGCCGCGGCCGCGGCCGCCTTGCTGGCCGCCGGTGGTCTGGCGGTGACTTTGACTGCCTCAGAAGGGGATTCGACACCGGTCACCGAGACCAGCACAACCTATTCGATGGGGCCATCCCCCGAAGGTCCGCCACCGGAGCCGGTCACCACCGTGACGCAAGGCCCCGACGGGATCGAGACCACCACGGTCATCGCACCCCCGCCACCACCGCCCGAGCCCACCACGTCGGCGTCGGAAACCACGACGACGACGAGTCCGACCACAACAACGACAACCACGACGACCACCACAACCACGACCCAGCCGACCACCACGACGACCCGCACCACCGCCACGACCACGCAGCCACCGACCACCACTCAGCCGCCGACAACGACGAACCCGCCGACCACCACCCAGGCGCCGGTCACCACGACCGCAGCCGAGGCTTCTGACGACGGCGCCTAGGCGGACGCTGATGACCGCCCCGGTGCCGACCGACCCGTCCGCACCCGTCAAGCTGCTGGTGTCCGGCGGGATCGGCACCGGGAAGAGCACGACACTCGCCGAGATCCGCAGCATGCTGCGAGAAGCAGGCCACACCGTGCTGACCCGCGCGCCCCGACCAGGTGACGGGCCGGAGGCGGCATTCGTCATCGACGACGCGCATCTGCTGAGCGATGACGAAATCGGTTGCCTCACAGAGAGAGTGGCAGACACAGCGGCGACCGTGGTGGTGGCCGCCGAGCCGCTGACCCATCGCCGGTCGCTGGACACGCTGACCACCGCGCTGGAGCGGGAGAACCCGGTGGTCCGGCTGGGACCGCTGCCACCCGCGGAGATGAGCCGCATGCTGGCCACGGCACTGGGCGCCCGCGCGACCCCGGAAACCGTCGAATCGGTGTCGGCTGCGACGGCGGGACTGCCGTTTCTGCTGCAGGCCGCGTCCGGGGCCGTCGACTCACCTGCGGACGCTTCCCGGTTTGCGCTGCTGCAACGGCTGCGCCGCATCGGTGAAGGCACCCGCGATGCGCTGCTGATCCTGTCGCTGAGCCAGGATCTCGGGGCCGACGACGTGGCCGCGGCTCTGGGGCTGACCGGCGAGCAGGCGTCGGCGCTGGTCGATCAGGCCCGGGCGGGCGGGTTGATCGAGCCGTCCCACGACCGGCGTTTCGTGCGACTGGTGCATGACTCCCTCGCCCAGATCGCGGGCGCCGTCCGTCACCACGAAACCGAAACTTCGCTGCTCGCTTCACAACTCGCGATGTCGACGCTGTCCCCCGACCTCGCCTTACGCCTGGCAGAACACGGGCTGCGCGACGACCGGCTGGCCGACGCGCTGACCGAGCACGCCGCCCGAACCGGAGCCCGCCCGGCGCGGGCGGCCCGGCTGTATCGCGCCGCCGTCATGGCCGGGGCGGCCACGGTCAACACCGGGCTGGCGGACGCGCTGGCCCGCGCCGGCGACTGCGCCGGCGCCGCCCGGATGGCCGATGAGCTGCTGAGCTCCGAGGACCCCGCCGAGCGGGCCACCGCGGTACGGATCGCGGCCAGTATCGCCATGCACGACGGAAACGCCGCCCAGGCCGCCGATCTGTTCCGCTGGCTCGGTCCCTACCCGGACACGGTGATCAGCTCCGCCGGCGCGACCGCCTTCCTGGCCGCCGGGGACGCTGCCGCCGCGCGGGCGTCGTCGCACTCTGAGGTGACCGGTCCGCCCACCTCGACGGCACGTGCGGCTCGCAACCTGGCCGACGGTTTGGTGCTGTCGCTGGATCAGCCGTTCGCGGTGGCCGTGGCCCGGCTCGGTCAGGCGGTGGCCGCCGAATATCAAGCCGGAGGTGTCACGCCCGATACTCCCGCCGCTTTGGTCACGCTGGCAGCCCTACACGGCGGCGACCCGGTGCGGGCCCGCAGTGTGATCGGACGCACCGTCCGCGCCGACGGGGAAGCCGATGACGCCTGCAGTCCCTTCACCGCGGCCCGGCACCGCTTGTTGCTGGGTTGGGTGAGGATGCAGGACGGTCAGTTCGGCGCGGCCGGGGCCGACGTGTCGGCCGCCGAAGCGGGCCCGGTGCTGCACCGGCGCGACGCGCTGTGGGCCGCG
>NZ_LZJD01000118.1:0-45585 GCF_001666875.1 Mycobacterium sp. E802 | reverse complement strand
GGTGTCGCGCACCACGGTCACCGCAGCCTTCGCGCAGCTACGCGACGACGGCTACCTGCATGCCCGCCGCGGCGCGCGCAGCACCACTGCCCTGCCCGCCGCCGGCCCCATTCCGACCGAGGCCACCACGCCCACGGTCAGCCTGGCCGAGGCGGCGATGGCCGCGCCCGGCACCGCGGTGCTCGAAGCGTTCGCCGACGCCGCCCGCGACATCGCGCCGTATCTGCGTGAGCCCGGGCACGAGGTGATGGGCGTGGTGCCGCTGCGCGCCGCGGCGGGCATGCAGGTAGCCGTCGTCGCGTAGCTGCGCGAAGGCTGCGGTGACCGTGGTGCGCGACACCCGCAGCGACTCGGCGAGCGCGCGCTCGCTGGGGAGCCGAGACCCGACCGGAACCCGGCCGTCCACGATGAGCAGCCGGATCGCGTCGGCCAGACCGAGATAGGCCGGGCCACTCTGGCTGGACGTGCGCCAGTTGCCAAGCTCGCGGGACAAGAGGTCCACATCGAGGGCGCGGTAGGCCATATCCGTCGACATAATGAGGCCAGTATGCGCTAACTGGCTATTGATGGACAAGCCACCTGGCCGGGATCATGGCGGCATGGCACGGAACTGGATTTCCCGATTGGCGCAGAATCTCCGCCGTCTGCACGATCCCGGCAACTACGCCGGTGTCCGCGATGTGGACGCTCGCCGGGTGCGCAGTGAGCTCGACGCCATCCGCGTCCGATTCCCCGACCACGCATGAGGACCGCACTCACCCGCACCGCCCTGCTCCTGATCGGCCTGTGCGGCTATGGCGTGTCGATGGCGATGATGGTGCGCGCCGGGCTCGGCCTCGACCCGTGGGACGTCTTCCACCAGGGACTCACCCGGCACACCCCGCTGAGTCTGGGCATGGCCTCGGCCGTCACCGGTGTCGTCGTGCTACTGGCCTGGATCCCGTTGCGTAACCGGCCCGGGATCGGCACCGTCGCCAACGTCATCGTCATTGCCGTCACGGTGGATGCCACGCTGGCGGTTCTGCCGGATGCGTCGGCGATGCCGGTGCGTATCGCCATGATGATCGGCGCCGTCGTGCTCAACGCCGTCAGCACCGTGCTCTACATCGGCGCCGGCCTGGGTCCGGGGCCCCGTGACGGTCTGATGACCGGACTGGTGGCCCGCACCGGGCTGTCGGTGCGGTTGGTGCGCACCGCGATCGAGGCGACCGTGCTGGCAATCGGCTGGCTGCTGGGCGGAACGATCGGTATCGGAACGGTGGTCTACGCCTTTGGGATCGGCCCGCTGGTGCAGCTGTTCCTGCGGCTGTTCCCACGATCGTTGTTGTTCCACGATTTCAGCGGCGGGCGTGCCCGAGCCGATCGCGATCCGGTCACTACGATGAGCGAGTGGCCGCAGGGGAACGCACCGACTCGACAATCAACGATGACGACGACGGAACCGACCCCGACCTGTTGATCGACTTCGCGCGGGTGACCCTGCGCCGGAGCGGCAACACCCTGGTCGGGCCCATCACCTGGACCGTCGAGCTGGACGAGCGCTGGGTGGTCATCGGGCCCAACGGTGCAGGCAAGACGTCGTTGCTGCGCATCGCCGCGGCCACCGAACATCCGTCGTCGGGCACCGCCTACGTACTCGGAGAACGGCTCGGTCGCACCGACATGTCCGAGTTGCGGGCCCGCGTCGGCCTCAGCAGTTCGGCACTGTCACAACGGATTCCCGACAGCGAGGTGGTGCGCGATCTGGTGGTGTCGGCCGGTTACGCCGTGCTGGGCCGCTGGCGCGAGGACTACGAGGACGTCGACTACGTCCAGGCCATCGACATGCTGGAAAGCGTCGGCGCCGAACACCTCGCCGAACGGACCTACGGGACACTGTCGGAAGGTGAACGCAAACGTGTGCTGATCGCCAGGTCGCTGATGACCGATCCGGAACTGCTGCTGCTCGACGAGCCCGCGGCCGGCCTCGATCTCGGCGGCCGCGAGGATCTGGTGGCGCGGCTCAGCGACCTGGCTGCCGACCCCGACGCGCCGGCCATGGTGTTGGTCACCCATCATGTCGAGGAGATCCCGGTGGGATTCAGCCATGCGCTGATCCTGTCCGAGGGCAAGGCCGTCGCCTCCGGTCTGCTGACCGAGGTGTTGACTGCGGAGAACTTGTCCAAGGCGTTCGGTCAGTCGATCGCGCTGGACGTGATCGACGGGCGCTATTTCGCCCGGCGGACCAGGAGCCGTGCGGCGCACAGGAGGCGAGAATGAGCATGACAGCCGACGAGGGCTTGCACGAGGAGCCGACCAGCAAGCCACTGGTGCCCAGACCGGCGGCCACGGTGATGCTCGTGCGAGACGTGCAGCGTCCCGGCGCGGCCGACATCGAGGTCTTCATGATGCGCAGGCACGCGGCGATGGAGTTCGTGGCCGGGGTGATGGTGTTCCCGGGCGGCGGGGTCGACGATCGGGACCGCAATGCCGACATCGCCTGGTTCGGTCCGGAACCCGACTGGTGGGCGCAACGTCTCGGGGTGGACACCGGATTGGCCGAAGCGCTTGTCTGTGCCGCCGCCCGCGAAACCTTCGAGGAATCCGGGGTGTTGTTCGCCGGGCCGGCCGGTGGATCGGGGTCCCCGGGCATCATTTCCGACGCGTCGGTCTACGGCGAGGCGCGGGCCGCCCTGGCCAACCACTCGCTGTCGTTCGCGGACTTCCTGCGCGACGAGAAACTCGTGCTGCGAGCCGACCTGTTGCGGCCCTGGGACAACTGGATCACCCCGAAAGAGGAACGCACCCGGCGCTACGACACCTTCTTCTTCGTCGGTGCCCTGCCAGAAGGACAGCGGGCCGACGGGGAGAACACCGAAAGCGACCGCGCGTTCTGGAGCACCCCGCAGGCCGGGCTCGACGACTTCGAGCAGGGCAACTCGTTCCTGCTCCCGCCGACCTGGACCCAGCTCAACTCGCTCAACGGACGCTCCGTCGCCGACGTGCTGGCGACCGAACGCACGATCGTGCCCATCGAACCCAACCTCGCCCTGGGCGGGGGGAACTGGGACATCGAGTTCTTCGACGGCGAGCGCTACAACGCCGCGCGCAACCACCGGTCTCCGGGGGCAGACCGGTGAACGAGTTCGTCAACGTGATCACCGGGGCGACGCCGGAGCAGGACCGGATCGGCACGCTCATGCTGTCCCGTCCGCCCACCAATGCCCTGACCCGGCAGATGTACCGCGAGATCATCGCGGCCGCGCACACGCTCGGCGAGCGCACCGACATCGCCGTGGTGATCCTGTTCGGCGGACATGAGATCTTCTGCGCCGGCGACGACGTTCCCGAACTCCGCACGCTGAACGCTCCCGAGGCCGCCGCGGCCGACGCCGCGCTGCGCCAATGCATCGACGCCGTGGCCGCCATCCCCAAGCCCACCGTGGCCGCGATCACCGGCTATGCGCTGGGCAGCGGTCTGTCCCTGGCGATGGCTGCAGACTGGCGAGTGGCCGGGGACAACGTGAAGTTCGGGTCGACCGAGATCCTGGCCGGCCTGGCGCAGCGGGCCGGCGGCGGCACCCGGCTGGCCGAGGTCATCGGGGCCAGCAAGGCAAAGGAGCTGGTGTTCAGCGGCCGATTCGTCGGCGCGGAGGAGGCCCTGGAACTGGGTCTGATCGACCAGATGGTGGCACCCGACCACGTCTACGACGAGGCGCTGGCCTGGGCCCAGCGCTTCGTCGAACATCCGGTCGACGTGCTGGCGGCGGCCAAGGCCGCTGTCGACGGACTGGCGGACCGGCCCTGACAGACGCCGGAGGCGGGCCGTTAGGCTGCCCTTCATGACTGACATCAAGGATTCCGGCACCGAGGCTGACGCGTCGGTCGACCTGGCTGGCATGCCGACTCCTAACCCGCACGCCACGGCCGAACAGGTCGAGGCCGCGATGCACGACAGCAAGCTCGCGCAGGTGCTCTACCACGACTGGGAAGCCGAAACCTACGACGAGAAGTGGTCGATCTCCTACGACCAGCGCTGTATCGACTACGCCCGTGGCCGGTTCGACGCGATCGTCCCCGAGTCCGAGCAGCGTGAACTGCCCTACGACCGGGCCCTCGAGCTGGGCTGCGGCACCGGCTTCTTCCTGCTCAACCTGATCCAGTCCGGGGTGGCGCGGCGCGGTTCGGTGACCGACCTGTCGCCGGGCATGGTCAAGGTGGCCACCCGTAACGGGCAGGGCCTCGGCCTGGACATCGACGGTCGGGTCGCCGACGCCGAGGGCATCCCGTACGAGGACAACACTTTCGACCTCGTCGTCGGGCACGCGGTGCTGCACCACATCCCTGATGTCGAGCTCTCGCTGCGCGAGGTGGTGCGGGTGCTCAAGCCGGGCGGGCGTTTCGTCTTCGCCGGTGAGCCCACCACGGTCGGCAACAAATACGCCCGCGAGCTGTCGACGTTGACGTGGCACGCCACCACGAACCTCACCAAGCTGCCGTGGTTGAGCGGTTGGCGCCGGCCGCAGGAAGAGCTCGACGAATCTTCGCGCGCCGCCGCGCTGGAAGCCGTGGTGGACCTGCACACGTTCGACCCCGCCGACCTGGAGCGCATGGCGACCAACGCCGGTGCGGTCGAAGTACGCACCGCCAGTGAGGAATTCACCGCAGCCATGCTGGGGTGGCCGGTGCGGACCTTCGAAGCCGCGGTGCCGCCCGGACGCCTGGGCTGGGGTTGGGCCAAGTTCGCGTTCAACAGCTGGATCGGCTTGAGCTGGGTGGACGCCAACGTCTGGCGTCACGTGGTGCCCAAGGGCTGGTTCTACAACGTGATGGTCACGGGGGTCAAGCCGTCCTGAGCGGTGGGGTAGATTTCGATCTCTCGCACGTCGCGTATCTGCGCTCAGATGCGGGCCGCCGGGCGTTGAGTCAGGTCGCCACGATGTCGCTGTCCGGTGCCTCACTGGTCAGCGACATCGCTTCGGTCCGAGGGCAATTCGGCGACCACGCGGCAGTGCTGGTGGAAACCGTGCAGTTGCGCCGGCGGGCGCAGGCCAAATTCGGCGACCCGGGGCGCTGGTTGTTCACCGACGAGGCGCTGCAACAGGCCACTGCCGCACCCGTGGCCGCGCACCGGGCCCGCAGACTCACCGGGGCCCGGGTGCACGACGCCACCTGCTCGATCGGCAGTGAGCTTGTGGCCCTGCGTGATTGCACTTCTCAGCTGGTCGGCAGTGATCTCGACCCGGTGCGGCTGGCGATGGCCGCCAACAATCTTGAGGACGGCGGCCCGGCCGTCCCACTGTGCCGAGCCGACGCGCTGGCGCCGATCACCCGCGACGCGGTGGTGATCATCGACCCGGCCCGGCGGGCCGGCGGACGGCGCCGGTTCGATCCGCGGGCCTACACCCCGGCACTCGACGCGGTGCTAGAGGTCTACCGCGATCGCGATCTGGTGGTGAAGTGTGCTCCCGGAATCGATTTCGACGAGCTCGCCAAGATGGGGTTCGCCGGGGAGATCGAGGTGACCTCGGTCGGCGGCAGCGTCCGGGAAGCCTGCCTGTGGTCACCGGGTCTGACCGAGCCCGGAGTGCGCCGCCGCGCCAGCCTGCTGGAAACCGGTGAAGAACTCACCGACGCCGAACCCGACGAATGCGCCGTCGCTGCGGCCGGACGCTGGATCATCGACCCCGACGGCGCAGTGGTGCGGGCCGGGCTGGTGCGCCACTATGCGGCCCGCCATGGCCTGTGGCAGCTCGACCCTGACATCGCCTATCTGTCCGGTGACGAGTTGCCCGCCGGGGTGCGTGGTTTCGAAGTTCTCGACCAGCTGCCGTTTCAGGAGCGCCGGCTGCGGTCGGCGCTGGCCGATCATTCGGCCGGCGCGTTGGAGATCCTGGTGCGCGGGGTGAATGTGGATCCCGACGCGTTGCGTTCCCGGATGCGGTTGCGCGGCACCCGAGCGCTGGCCGTGGTGATCACCCGGCTCGGTTCCGGTGCGGCCGGGCGGCCGGCGGCATTCATTTGTCGGCCGTCGCGATGACCGGCACGTATCCTGAATCCGAGCACACCGGCATGTCGACCGGTGTGAGTTGATCGCCTGCGAGGACGACTGACGATGCGAATTCCCCCTGTGACAGCGCTGCTGGCAGCCGGTGTGCTGCTCGGCTGGCTCGGCCTGCCGGTGGCAGCTGCGCAGTCGGCCTGCGCCGACCTCGGCGGCACCGTCGACGCCGACCAGACGTGCCAGGTGCACACCGCCAATGCCACCTACACGCTCGACTACACCTTTCCGGTCGACTACCCCGATCAGCAGGCCGTCGCGGCCTACCTGACCCAGACCCGCGACGGCTTCGTCAACGTCTCGAGCATGCCCGGATTCCGCGACCAGCCCTACGTGCTGGACGCCAAGGGCACCGCCTACAGTTCCGGCACCCCGCCGCGCACCCAGAGCCTGGTGTTCGAGGTGTACCAGAACGTCGGTGGCGCGCACCCGCAGACCTGGTACAAGGCGTTCAACTACAACCTGGCCACCCGGGCGCCGATCACGTTCGACACCCTGTTCAAGCCCGGCGCCCGGCCGCTGGACGTGATCTTCCCGATCGTGCAGCGCGAACTGCAGAAGCAATCCGGTGTCGAGCAGGCGATCCCGCCCGCCGTCGGCCTGGACCCGGTGCACTATCAGAACTTCGCGATCACCGACGATTCGGTGATCTTCTTCTTCGGCCAGGGCGAACTGCTCTCGGAGGCGGCCGGAGCCAGCCAGGCCAACGTGCCGAGGTCCGCGGTCGAGGCGTTCCTGGCCTGACCGTCACTGCGGCGCGAAGCCGTACACCTGACCGTCGCTGGTCGCGGTGACGACCCGGTGGTCATGCCCGATCGACACCCCGACCGGCCAACCGGTGGCCTCGGGCAGCGGATAGGTGTTGAGGGTGTGCCCGTCGGCGGAATCGAACACCAGCAGGGTCTGTCCATGGCCGCCCTCGCGGGCCACCGCATAGGCGACACTGCCGGCGCGGCTCGACGTGGTCAGCGGGACCACGTCGTCACGGGTCCAGGCCACCTCGCCGTGGTCTCCGGCGTCACGCACGGCGGTGAGCTTGGCATCCGGACCGCCGCCGGCGACGATCAGCCCGTCGGGGGACACCGAGGGTGGCGTCTGGGCCAGATACGTCAAGGGCACCGACCATTTCGGTGAGCCGTCGGCCGAGTTGAGCGCCCACAGTTTCTGATCGCGGCCGTTGACGTACACCGTCGAGCCGTCGGCCGACAGCACCGGGCTGGCCAGTGGCCCACCACCGACCGCATCGCTGGTCCACGCCGGCGTCAACAACGTCTGCTGACCGCGGTGATAGCGCAACCCGACCAACCCCGGCGCCTCGGCACCGGGCTGCCACACGCTCAGCACCACGATGCCGCTCTCCTGGGAGAACGCCGGCGCGGCCGCCACCGGACAGCGGGACCGGGCCGGTTGGCAATCGGCGAGCCCGCGCTGCGAATCGGTCGGGTCCACCCCCGAGACCAGATCCAGCGGCGTTCCCTCGACGGTGCCACGATGGCCGTCGAACACGAGCACCTGGCCCAGGTGCGTGACCACCAGCAACTGGCCGTCCTCGAGCAGCCTGGCGGTGGTGGGCATCCCGATCACCGGCTGACGCCAACGAATCCACTGCGTCGGCGGAAACGACAGGATGGCGCCGGGTTGGCCGATGTAGACATTGTCGAAGCCGTCGAACAGGGGACTGGACCAGCCGCCGCCCTGCACCAAGCGTGAGCACCAGCGCTGGCGGCCGTTGTTGTCGGCCTCCCACACCATCAACGAACACCCGCCGGCGGTCTGCGCGTTCGCCGCCAGGTAGCCGCTCGACCCGAGCGCCACCTGGGCCCCCAACTCGCCCTTGACCGACCGGCTCCACTCAAGTTGCAGTGCCTCGGCACCGCGGGCCCGGGTGTAGCTGCTGTTGGCCGCGTCCCCGTACTGGGCCGGCCAACCGTCTGCAGCGTGTGCGTTCACCCACGAATCGGTGTTCTCGCAACCGGCGAGCAGGCCCGTGAACAGCACCGCGACCACGAGTGCCAGGTATCGCCGGAACACGATGTCCTTTCGTCGCCGAACCCGCGTGGGCTCGATTTTGTGACCCACGTGAGGGTAACCCGGCGGGGTTGCGGTACAGGAGGAGAGCGACCTGGGAAGCGTCGCGAGTCCTCGCGTAGGCTGTCCGGCCATGACGACGATGTGGGGGGCCCCGATCCACAAGCGCTGGCGGGGGTCACGCCTGCGTGACCCGCGCCAGGCCGATTTCTTGACCAAGGCCTCGCTGAAATGGGTGATCGACAACCGTGCCTACACCCCGTGGTACCTGGTGCGGTACTGGCGGCTGCTGAAGTTCAAGCTGGCCAACCCGCACATCATCACCCGGGGGATGGTCTTCCTCGGCAAGGGTGTGGAGATCCAGTGCACACCCGAACTGGCCCAGATGGAGATCGGCCGTTGGGTGCACATCGGTGACAAGAACACCATCCGCTGCCACGAGGGTTCGTTGCGCATCGGTGACAAGGTGGTGCTGGGTCGCGACAACGTCATCAACACCTACCTCGACATCGAACTCGGCGACTCCGCGCTGATGGCCGACTGGTGCTATGTGTGCGACTTCGACCACAAGATGGACAACGTCAACATGCCGATCAAGGACCAGGGCATCATCAAAGGCCCGGTGCGCATCGGGCCGGACACCTGGATCGCCGCCAAGGTCACCGTCCTGCGCAACACCTCGGTCGGGCGCGGTTGTGTGCTGGGTGCCCACGCCGTGGTCAAAGGCGAGATCCCGGATTACTCCATCGCCGTGGGAGCTCCGGCCAAGGTGGTCAAGAACCGCAAACTGGACTGGGAGACCTCGGCAGCCGAGCGCGCCGAACTGGCCGCGGCACTGGCGGACATCGAACGAAAGAAAGCCGCCAACAGCAACTGAGCAGGCTCAGGCCCCGTTGCACACTGCGGAGTCGCGGATCACGTTGCCGTAGACGTTGGCGGTGGCGATGTTGGCGTTGATGAAGCCCGACGGCTGCTTCTGTGCGATCTTGTCGCTGATCTGGGTGAGCTGATACCACAGGTGATAGATCGAATCACCGTTGTACAGCGGTGAATACTGGCTCTGGTCCGGGTAATTGGTGATGTACAAGGTGTGGGCCCGGGGATCGAGGAACGCCGCCGACTGATCGACGTTGGCCTTCACCGCGTTGCCCGCCGCCTGCACCCCGGGCGCGGTCCAGTAGTCGTCATGCTCGCCCAGATAATGCTGGAATCCCACGATCTGGGTCATCAAGGTGCCGTACTGGGCGTTGAACCACTGGCAGGACTCACGCTGGGCGTCGATCTGCTGGGGCGTGACGCGGACCTGCCACAGGTTGTACGGGAACACCGTGTAGTCCGGCGCCCAGTTCGAGGGATGCGGCACAAACACGGGCAGGCTGGGGGCGGTGCCGTTGGGTTCGGCAGCCGCCGGTGCGGACATGCCGAGGCTGAGCGTGGCGCCGACGAGTGCAGCGCACACGGTTTTCAGATGCGGGCGAATCTGGACCACGCCTCGATTCTGCTTCGTGTCCGCCGCAGATGACTGCCAATCGGCTGATCTGGCGCAGCGTCAACCGGTCCAGTCGATACCGAAGCGCTCGGCCAACGCAGTGCGGCCGGCGTCGGTGACGGTGAGTGCCCGGTGGCGTGGTGTGCGCCGAACCCAGTCTGCGGCCACGAAGTGATCCAGCAGCGCGCGGCCCAGCGCGCCGGCGAGGTGATGTCGCTGTTCGGTCCAGTCGAGGCAGTACCGAACGAGAGGCCTTGAGCCGGTGGGCAATTGGACACCCGCCTGCCGCAGCACGCCTCGGCCGGTATCGGTGAGCTGATAAGCCACGTCGTGGCCCAGGCTGCTCAGCCGGTCGGTGCCACCGGGGTGAAACTGGCCGTCACCGCCGGTGAGCACGTCGTGGTCGAGCAAACTGCCCATGAGTGCCACGCCGAGCCGGCCGGCGATGTGGTCATAGCAGGTTCGGGCAGACCGCAGCCGTGCCGCGCGGGTGCCCTCCCGCAGGGAGGTGACCGGTCGTGTCGGCGCCAGCCGGCCGAGTTGTTCGATGAGCGCCCCGACCTCTGGCCCGGCCAGCTGGTAATAGCGGTGACGGCCCTGGGTGCGGACGGTGAGCAGACCGGCATCGGTCAGCTTGGCCAGGTGACTGCTGGCCGTGGGGCGACTGATGCCCGCCTCTTCGGCCAGCACACTGGCCGGCAGCGCTCGTCCGTCGTCGAGCGCCAGCAGCACCTTGCAGCGGGCCGGATCGGCCAGCAATGCGGCCACCGCGGCGATGTCCACCTCGGATGCGGTGGCCAGTTCCTGTGCCTCACGCATGGCAGGACTCCTTCCCGACGGCGCCGCATCGTCTCACCGGTGCCGTCGCCGCCGAGGTCGTCACCGATGGCGGGTAGCGCCAGGTTGACGGCGTTGGCGTCGATCAGGCCGACGAACAGCCCGAGGTAGGCGGCGATCAGCGTGACGACAGGGGAGCGTTGTGGTGCCATATCCGCACGCTAAGTGCGGAATGATTCGACGCCGGTCGAATCAGCGGTCGGGCAGCGCGTGCTCCACGATCGGCCGACGCGGATGCGGTTCGCGTTCGGCGCGTTTGGCGGCCAGATAGACCTGGCTGGTCTCGGCGGCCACGGTGTGCCAATCGAAATCCGCGCTGAGCCGCTCGCGGGCGGCGATCGCGCGCCGCTGGGCGGCCTCGGGGTCATCGAGCACCGCTCGCACCGCCGCCGCCAGGCCGGCCACATCCCGTGGCGCGAACGACATTCCGGTCTCGCCGTCGATCACCGCTTCGCCCAGGCCGCCGACGTTGGAGCACACCAGCGGAGTTCCGGTGGCCGCAGCCTCCAGCGCGACGATTCCGAAGGGTTCGTAGTGGCTGGGCAGCACCGCGGCGTCGGCAGCTTGCAAGGCCTGTACCAGGCCGTCGTGGCCGAGGCGACCGACAAATCGGGTTGCCTTGAGCACCTTGTGCTTTCGGGCCTGTTCGAGCAGCCAGTCAAGTTGGGTGCCGTCACCGGCGACGGTCAGGGTGGTGCCGGGATGTGCGCGCCGGATCCGCGGCAGCGCGGCGATCGCCTCCTGGACACCTTTCTCGTACTCCAACCGGCCCACGTAGAGCAGCTGGGGTGGGCCCTGGCGCGGACGCCGCGGCGCGAACGGCCACAGGTCGGCGTCGATCCCGTTGCGGATCACCCTGATCTCCGACAGTCCCGGTCCGAACAGCTCGGTGATCTCGTCGCTCATTGACGCCGAACAGGTGATCAGCGAATCGGATTCGCGCACCAGCCAGGACTCCACGGCGTGCACCTGGCGGCTGATCGGCCCGGAGACCCAGCCGGAATGCCGACCGGCCTCGGTGGCATGGATCGTGGAAACCAGTGGTACATCGAAAAATTCGGCCAGAGCAATCGCCGGGTGGGCAACCAACCAGTCATGGGCATGGACCAGGTCGGGGATCCAGCGATCACCCGAATTGTCTTTGACGGCAAGGCCGGTGCGCACCATCGAGTGCCCCATCGCCAGCGTCCAGGCCATCATGTCCGTACCGAACACGAACTCGTGCGGATCCTGGGCGGCGGCCACCACCCGCACGCCCTCGCTCATCTCGTCGGTGGACGGATGAGTGCTCGGATCGGTGTCGGTGGGCCTGCGGCTGAGCACCACGACCTCGTGACCCGCCTCGGCCAGCGCGGTGGCCAGATGGTGCACATGCCGGCCCAGGCCGCCGACGACGACGGGCGGGTACTCCCATGACACCATCAGGATCTTCATGACTGCGTGCCTTCGTGCCGGTGCGAATGTGCGGATAATGCTGGGATTTGGCGGCGTGTCGTGGTGCAGACACGCACGCTCGCGGTGCAGGTCATTTTGGCAGCCGCCGGGCGTCGAGGGCACCGAACAGGCCGTCGGCCTTGTTCCAGCCGTCGGCGAGGCGCTCGGCGTGGTCGCGACGGCCCGAGGCCAGTGCATCGGAGATCTCGCGGGTGGCGTGGGCGTGCAGGTGGGCCCGGTAGCGCGCGTAGTCGGCCGCCGAATCCTTGCTCACCATGAACGGCCAGTCGCTGGACACCGTCAACAGCGTCTCCCGCAGGATCTGGTCGGCCACCCGGTCGCGCGGGGTCGGCACACCGACCGCCGCCTGCTGGGCCAGCGCCTTGTCCACGGTGCTCAGGGCGCCGTCGACCACCTCGCTGTTGAGCTGGACGAAATCGGTCACCTTCTCCCCGTTCCAGACCTGCCAATCCTTGCCGGAACCCCAAGAGCTAGGCGGCAATTCGACTGGCGTGCCGACGAATCCATCGGCTTTGGCATCGGACAGCGTCCCCACGCGCACACCGGCCGCCGGCAGGGCCCGTAGTACCCGGCCCAGCCACTCGGGGCCCTCGTACCACCAGTGCCCGAACAGCTCGGTGTCGAAGGCGGCCACCACATGCGCCGGGCGGCCGATCCGTTCACTCTCGCTGATCAGACGCCGGCGGACCACCTCGACGAAGTCGGCGACGTGTTCGTCGATCGCGCGGTCGGCGCGCTGCGTATCGTAGGGCGCCTTCTCCTCGGACGGGACGTTGCGGCCCGTGACGCGGGCCGGCTTGAGGCCGGTGGTGTGGTCATAGGTGTGGAAGTCGCGGTAGGCGGCGTGGCCGGGATAGCCCGACTTCGGCGACCACACGCGATAGCTGACCTGCAGGTCGCGCCCGAAGGCGACCACGTCGGTCTCACCCACCGGCCGGCCCAGCGTGGTGTCACCGTGCAGGGACGGGCCGTCCACCATGAAGTGACCGACGCCGGCGGCGGCATATCCGGTCTCCATGCCCGGGGCGTAGGCGCATTCGGGCGCCCAGATCCCGACCGGGGTATGGGCGAAGCGCTGGTGCGCATCGGCCAGGCCCTCGCGCAGCGCGAACTCACGCAACCGCGGGTTGAGCAGCGGCTGGAACGGATGCGACAGCGGGCCGCCGAGCAGTTCGATGGTTTCGGCGTCGATCAGCGCGCGCAGCAGGCCACTGCCGCCGTGGCGCCAGTGGGTGGTGAACTCCTCGATGGCCGTACCGGCCTCGGCGTACTCACGAATCCCGAACTGTTGCAGGGACTTCTGGCCGTGCAGTGTCGTCGCCTCCTGGGCGCGCAGCTGCCAGTTGGCCAGCCAGTGATGCATGCCGGTCAGGCAATAGGGATCATCGAGCTGTGCGGTGACCACCGGTGTCATGCCCAGGGTGATCACGTGGCGGCGATCCTCGGCGGCCAGGCCGCGCAGTACCCGCATCAACGGCAGGTAGGCCGCCGCCCAGGACTGATACAGCCACTCCTCGCCGACGGGCCAGCGGCCGTGGTGGGCCAGCCAGGGCAGGTGGGTGTGCAGGACCAGGGTGAACAGCCCGGGTACGGGGTCGGGTTCGTCGGCGGAATGCGTCACGGCCGCACCGCGATCGCCACCAGGTCGAGGCTGTCGTCAATGTCACGCTCGTCGGCGGAGGTGAGGTCGAAGTCGTCGATGCTGACCGCGGCGACGTCGGCAAGCAGCTGTTCGGGCCACGGCGCGTCGGCCACGGCGCGGTGCACCTGCGCTTCGATGATCGAGCCGCCGTGCCGCGCGTCGAGCTCTTGCAGCCCGGCGCCATGGAAAACGCCGTAGACCCCTTCGATCTGGAATCCGGCGTCGTGCAGTAGTTCGGTCAGCTCCGCGGCATTGAGCTCACGGGTGTGGAACGGGTTGAGCGGGGTGTCGCGACCGGGGGAGAAGGTGATCCGGTTGGGGGTGGAGACCAGGAATACGCCGCCGGGCCGCAGCACGCGGAAGCACTCCGACACGAACTGGCCTTGATCCCACAGGTGTTCGATGACCTGGAAGTTCACCACCGCGTCGACGGACTGGTCGGCCAGCGGAAGCTCGGCGAGGTTGCCGTGCCGGATCTCGACCCGGGGATAGCGGGCCCGCACGTGGGCCACCGTCGCCTCGTCGTAATCCAGCGCAATCACCTTGCGTGCGACGTCGGCCAGGAGATCGGCGCCGTAACCCTCGCCGCAGCCGGCTTCGAGGACGTCACGGCCGGCGCAGCGGTCGGCGAGTCGTCGATACACCACCTCATGGCGGCGGAACCAGTAGTTTTCCTCGGCCAGGCCGGGAATGGTCCGCTCGCCGGTCAGGGGCAAGGCGTGATCCGGGTCGCCGGCCGGATCGTCTACGAATGCGCTCATTGGAAGGCAGGCTAACCCAGCCTTATCCAGGGTGAAGGGGTCGGTGGTGAATCGACCGACGTTCGGATACCTCGGAGGTGTGGTAGGGGAGGCCGGAATCCTAAGTCCGACCGGTTATGGTGTTCCTGCGAACCACCATAAGTTACCGCCCGGTAACATGGTGCTAGTTGCTTAGAACGTGATATGGGCCGGGCCACCGGTCTCATCGAGGAGGACGAACCAGAGTCATGACGAACATCGTGGTCCTGATCAAACAGGTCCCAGACACTTGGTCGGAGCGCAAGCTGTCCGACGGCGATTTCACCCTCGATCGGGAGGCCGCCGACGCCGTGCTCGACGAGATCAACGAGCGTGCCGTGGAAGAGGCGCTGTTGATCAAGGAGCGTGAGGGCGGGGACAGCACTGTCACCGTGCTGACCGCCGGCCCTGAGCGTGCCACCGAGGCGATCCGCAAGGCGCTGTCGATGGGCGCCGACAAGGCCGTGCATCTCAAGGACGACGGCCTGCACGGGTCTGACGTGGTGCAGACCGCGTGGGCGCTGGCCCGCGCGCTGGGCACCATCGAAGGCACCGAGCTGGTCATCGCCGGCAACGAGGCCACCGACGGCGTCGGCGGCGCGGTTCCGGCCGTGATCGCCGAGTACCTGGGCCTGCCCCAGCTGACCCACGTGCGCAAGCTGACCGTCGAGGGCGGCAAGGTCACCGCCGAGCGCGAGACCGACGAGGGCGTGTTCACCCTCGAGGCGTCGCTGCCGGCCGTGGTCAGCGTCAACGAGAAGATCAACGAGCCCCGCTTCCCGTCCTTCAAGGGCATCATGGCCGCGAAGAAGAAGGAAGTCACCGTGCTCACCCTCGCCGAGATCGGTGTGGAAGCCGATGAGGTCGGCGTCGCCAATGCCGGTTCCAAGGTGCTGTCTTCGACCCCGAAGCCGCCGAAGACCGCCGGTGAGAAGGTGACCGACGAAGGCGACGGCGGCACCAAGATCGCCGAGTACCTGGTCGCCCAGAAGCTGATCTAGCAGCTGATTCGATTTCGAGCGAAAGACAAAACGAGAACTCATGGCTGAAGTACTTGTGCTCGTTGAGCACTCCGAAGGCGCGTTGAAGAAAGTCAGCGCCGAGCTCATCACCGCCGCCCGTGTGCTGGGTGAGCCTGCCGCTGTCGTGGTGGGCAAGCCGGGCACCGCGGACCCGCTGGTCGACGGCCTGAAGGCCGCCGGTGCGGCCAAGATCTACGTCGCCGAGTCCGACGACGCAGAGAACTACCTGATCACCCCCGTGGTGGACGTGCTGGCCGGGCTCGCCGAGTCGGCCGCCCCCGCCGGTGTGGTCCTGGCCGCCACCGCGGACGGCAAGGAGATCGCCGCCCGCCTGGCCGCCCGTATCGGCTCGGGCCTGCTGGTCGACGTGGTCGACGTCAAGGAGGGTGCGGTGGGCGTCCACAGCATCTTCGGTGGCGCCTTCACCGTCGAGGCCCAGGTCACCAGCGACACCCCGGTGATCACCGTGCGTCCCGGCTCGATCGAGGCCACCCCGGCCGACGGTGCCGGCGAGGTCGTCAAGGTCGAGGTTCCGGCCCAGGCCGAGAACGCCACCAAGATCACCAAGCGGGAGCCCGCCGTCGCCGGCGATCGCCCCGAGCTCACCGAGGCCAGCGTCGTGGTCGCCGGTGGCCGTGGCGTCGGCAGCGCCGAGAGCTTCTCGGTGGTCGAGGAGCTGGCCGACTCGCTGGGTGGCGCCGTGGGTGCCTCCCGTGCCGCGGTCGACTCGGGCTACTACCCGGGCCAGTTCCAGGTCGGCCAGACCGGCAAGACCGTGTCGCCGCAGCTGTACATCGCCCTGGGCATCTCCGGCGCGATCCAGCACCGGGCCGGCATGCAGACGTCGAAGACCATCGTCGCCGTCAACAAGGACGAGGAAGCGCCGATCTTCGAGATCGCCGACCTCGGCATCGTGGGTGACCTGTTCAAGGTCAGCCCGCAGCTGACCGAGGCGATCAAGGCCCGCAAGGGATAGATCCCCGGCGTCGACAACGCGTCAACGCAGAACCCCGGTGCACCTGGTGCGCCGGGGTTTTGTGCTGTGTGGGGGTTGCCCCGGACAGCGTGCCGACTACGGACTTTCCAGGGTTTGATCCTCGGGGCGAGGTGCCAGTGTTGATCTTGTCAGCACGTCGAGAAAGGTATTCGCACAATGAAGATCACAGTGATAGGTGCCAGCGGGCAGATCGGCTCGCGGGTCGTGCGGTTGCTCACCGAGGCCGGGCACGAGGTGGTCGCCGCCTCGCTGTCCAGCGGGGCCAACGTTCTCACCGGTGACGGCCTGGCGGCGGCGCTCACCGGAGCGGACGTGCTCGTCGACGTGGTCAACTCGCCCTCGTTCGAGGACGGCCCGGTGATGGACTTCTTTACCGCGTCCTCACAGAACCTGGTGGCCGCTGCCACCGAGACCGGCGTCGGCCACTACGTCGCGTTGTCGATCGTGGGCACCGACGGACTGCCGGACAGCGGTTACATGCGGGCCAAGGTGGCCCAGGAGAAGATCATCACCGACTCCGGGTTGCCCTACACGATCGTGCGGGCCACGCAGTTCCAGGAATTCGCGGAGGCGATCACCGCATCGCTGGTGGTCGGTGACGAGGTGCGGGTCCCTGATGCGCGCATCCAGTTGATCTCGGTCGACGATGTCGCTGCCGAGGTGGCCAACGCCGCTTCAGCCGCACCGGTCAACGGGATCATCAACATCGGTGGGCCCGAGAAGTTTTCGTTCGCGGACATGGCGCGCACGGTCCTGGCCGCGCAGGGAGACGACAAGCCGGTGGTGATCGATCCGCAGGCCACCTATTTCGGCACGGCCGTCGATGACAACAGCCTGGTCACCGGTGACGACGCGATCCTGGGAACCATCCGCTTCGCCGACCGGATCGGGGCCCACTGATGCCCGTGTCGGCTGAGCGTGAGAAGGCGCTTCACGATGCGATGACGGTGATCGGCAGCGTCAAGCCGCCCTACATCCCACCGAATGCGGAAGTGATGACGACGATCATCGAGTGGCCGGCAGGATCGCCCGGGGCGCCGCCACACCGGCATCCGGCCGGACCCGCCTTCGGCTACGTGCTCGAGGGGGAGATGCTCTTCGAACTCGAAGGTGAGGCACCGCGGGTGGTCAAGGCCGGTGAGGCATTTTGGGAGCCCGGCGGCGACGTCATCCACTACTCGGACGCCAACAACCACGACGACATTCCGCTGCGGTTCCTGGTCAACATGCTGTGCGTGCCCGGGGAGCCGATGCTCGTGATCGTCGAGGACGAGGAACTCGAGGCCCGGAAGGACCGTCGGGTGGCGTGATGAGTGAGTTCGCAGACGTCGTCCGGTCCCGCCGGTCCGCGCGGATGTTCTTGGCCGACAAGCCCGTTCCGCGTGAATTGCTCGACGAGGCACTCGAGCTGGCGATCCGGGCGCCGTCGAACTCAAACACTCAACCGTGGCATGTCTTCTTCGCCACCGGTGAGCGGCGCGATCGACTGGTTGACGCGCTGCTCACCGCGGTCGAGGCGGCCCCGCCGGCGATCGGCTCCGCGGGCCTGCCGCCCCGCTTCGCGCATCTGCGCAGGGAGAGCGGGGCGCTGGTCTACGGGGCCATGGGCATCGCCCGCGACGATGCCGAAGGCCGCTGGGCCGCCCAGCTTCGGAACTGGGGGTTCTTCCACGCTCCCGTCGCCGGGG
Source organism: Mycobacterium sp. E802 (assembly GCF_001666875.1). NCBI lineage: Bacteria > Bacillati > Actinomycetota > Actinomycetes > Mycobacteriales > Mycobacteriaceae > Mycobacterium > Mycobacterium sp. E802. The sequence continues at coordinate 27,608 of NZ_LZJD01000118.1, read as the reverse complement.
TGGTGTGCATGCATCGCGACTTCACCCACGTCGACGCCCTGGGGGTGGGGATGTTCCTGCAGACCCTGCTGTTGGCGTTGAACGAACGCGGAGTCGGCAGTTGCGTTCAGGTGTCGATCTCGTTCTACCCGGGCGTGCTGCGGGAACAACTCGGCATACCGGACGACCTGATCGTCCTGTGTGGGGTGTCGATCGGCTACGCCGACCCCGATTTCCCGGCCAACCACCTGGACACGCCCCGCAATCCGCTCAGTGAGAACGTGGTGTTCCTCGACAGCTGACGCAGCGCGGCAAAACGTCACCTGGCGCTCACAGACATGTCACACGGGCGATGCCGTACGGCGACCCGACTGGGCGACCGTGCTGGCTATGAGCACTGCATCTGTACTCATCGCCGCTGATCACACCGACAGCGCGGCGCCCGATGCGCCGCGCTACACCCTCCTGCTTCATCCATTTCGCTCGTCGCGTGCACGGGCCGCCGACCACGGACTGATCGAAGCCGCCCAGCGGCTCCGGCACGACGTATTCACCTCGGAACCCGGATTCGCACTTGCCGGTGCCACAGACGGACGTGACGCCGACCGATTCGATGAGCACTGCGACCACCTGTTGGTACGTGAGGACCGCACCGGTGAACTGGTGGGCTGCTACCGGATGCTGCCGCCGCCCGGCGCGATCGCCGCGGGCGGGCTCTACACCGCCACCGAGTTCGATGTCCGCGGTCTCGACGCCCTGCGGCCGTCCCTGGTCGAGATGGGCCGCGCGGTGGTACGAGCGGACCACCGCAACGGCGCCGTCGTATTGCTCATGTGGGCGGGCATCCTGGCCTACCTCGACCACTCCGGCTACGACTACGTGACCGGCTGCGTGTCGGTGCCCGTCGCCGGCAATGCCGACGGCCCGCCGGGAACGACGATCCGCGGAGTCCGTGACTTCGTGCGGCGCCGCCACGCGGCGCCCGCCGAACACACGGTCTACCCCTACCGGCCGGTGGTCCTAGACGGCAGAGGGCTCGACGACATTGACCCGCCCTCGCGCACCACGGTGCCGCCGTTGATGCGCGGCTATCTGCGGCTGGGGGCGCAGGTGTGCGGGGAACCGGCCCACGATCCCGACTTCGGGGTCGGCGATTTTCCGGCCCTGCTGGACAAGCGCCGTGCCGACGTGCGGTACCTCAAGCGCCTTCGCTCCGTCTCGGCAGCAGCCGATCTGGCCGGGGGCGCATCGTGACCATCGCCTGTGAGCATTCCTGGCTGCCGAAGGCCTCGTGCGACGCCAGTTGCGTCCATGCCGGCGGCGCCGATGCGGGCCGTCGGTTGTTGGTCTGGATTCGCACCACGGTGCGGGTCACCATGGCCGTGGTCCTGGCGCCGGGAGTGCCGCTGCTGGCGGTCCCCATGCCCGGCCGTTCGCACGTGCAGCGGTTTTACTGCCGGTTGATGCTGCGCTGCTTCGGTGTCCGAATCTCCCTGTCGGGCGGCCCGATTCGTAATCTGAAGGGCGTGCTCGTGGTCAGCGGCCACGTGTCATGGCTGGATATCTTCACGATCGGTGCGGTGTTGCCGGGCTCCTTCGTGGCACGCGCAGATCTGGTGGAATGGCCCGCGGTGGGCCGGCTGGCCCGGGTGATGAAGGTGATCCCGATCGACCGGGGCAGCCTGCGCCGGCTGCCCGCGGTGGTGCACACCGTGGCCGAACGATTGCGTGCCGGACACACCGTGGTGGCCTTCCCGGAAGGCACCACCTGGTGTGGGCTGGCACACGGACAGTTCCGGCCCGCGATGTTCCAGGCCGCGATCGACGCGGCCCGCCCGGTGCAACCGCTGCGGCTGGACTACCGGCACCGCGACGGCCGGCCCTCGACGGTTCCGGCCTTCGTAGGGGACGACACCCTGTTGCGGTCGGTGCGGCGGGTGATCACCGCACGTCGCACGGTGTGCCACGTCCACGTCGGGTCGCTGCAGCTGCCCGGAGTTGACCGGCGGGCGCTGGCAGAGCGCTGCGAAGCGGTGGTGCGTTCCGACCGGACCGTGCACCGGCCGCGTGCCGGCGCACCTGCGCATGTCCTGGCGGCCTGAGGCGGCTGGAAGGCGGGGCCGCTGCCGACGGCTATCCTGGAGAGGTTATGACCTCTATCCCGACGGCGTCCCCAGGCGGGCAGGTCTATCTGGATCACGCCGCCACCACGCCGATGCATGCAGCCGCCATCGATGCGATGACGGCTGCGCTCGCGACCGTGGGTAACGCCTCTTCGCTGCACGGTTCGGGGCGTCTGGCCCGGCGCCGGATGGAGGAGGCCCGCGAAACGCTGGCCCGCCTGTTGGGATGCCGCCCGTCGGAAGTGATCTTCACAGCCGGCGGCACCGAGAGTGACAACCTCGCCGTCAAAGGCATCTACTGGGCCCGTCGTGACGAGGAGCCCACGCGGCGCCGGATCATCACCACCGCCGTCGAGCACCACGCCGTGCTCGATGCCGTGCAGTGGCTGGTCGATCACGAGGATGCCGAGGTCACCTGGCTACCGGTCGATGCCGAGGGCATGGTGGCGCCGCAGGCATTGCGCTCGGCGCTTGAGGCCGGTGACGGCCCCGCTGACGTGGCGCTGATCAGCATCATGTGGGCCAACAACGAGGTCGGCACGATCATGCCGATCGACGAGTTGGCCGCGATCGCATCCGAGTTCGGCGTGCCGGTGCATAGCGACGCCATCCAGGCCGTGGGGCAGATCCCCGTGGATTTCGCCGCCACAGGGCTTTCGGCGATGAGCGTGGCCGCGCACAAGTTCGGCGGTCCGATGGGGGTCGGCGCGCTCGTGCTGCGTCGTGACACGGCCTGTGTGCCGCTGCTGCACGGCGGCGGCCAGGAGCGTGATGTGCGCTCGGGGACGCCCGACGTGGCCGGCGCTGTGGCCATGGCCGCGGCCGCCGAGGTCGCCATCGGTGGCCTGGCCGACTACAGCGCGCGGGTGCAGGCGTTGCGCGACCGGTTGATCGACGGCGTGCTCGCCACGATCGAGGACAGCTTCCTCAACGGGCCGCGCTTGGCCGGCCGGCTACCGGCCAACTCCCACTTCACCTTCCGTGGCTGTGAAGGCGACTCACTACTGATGCTGCTGGATGCCAAGGGCATCGAATGCTCCACTGGCTCGGCGTGTACCGCCGGGGTCGCGCAGCCGTCGCACGTTCTGATCGCGATGGGCGCCGACCCGGCCACCGCACGCGGGTCACTGCGTTTTTCTCTGGGACACACCAGCACCGAAGCCGATGTCGACGCGGTGCTCGAGGTGCTGCCGGCAGCCGTGGAGCGGGCCCGGCAGGCGGCGTTGGCCAGCGCGGGTAGGACGTTCTCATGAGGGTGCTGGTCGCGATGAGCGGCGGGGTCGATTCCTCGGTGGCCGCCGCCCGCATGGTGGACGCCGGCCACGACGTCGTCGGCGTGCACATGGCGCTGTCGACGGCGCCGGGCACGCTGCGCACCGGATCGCGCGGCTGCTGCTCCAAGGAGGACGCCGGCGATGCCCGCCGGGTGGCCGACATCCTCGAGATCCCGTTCTACGTCTGGGATTTCGCCGATCGGTTCAAGGACGACGTGATCGACGACTTCGTCGAGTCCTATGCCCGCGGCGAAACCCCGAATCCGTGCGTGCGGTGCAATGAGCGGATCAAGTTCTCGGCGTTGGCCGCCCGCGCCCTGGCGCTGGGGTTCGACGGGGTGGCCACCGGTCACTATGCGCGCCTGGTCGACGGCCGGCTGCGTCGCGCTGTGGACGCCGACAAGGACCAGTCTTACGTGCTCGGTGTGCTCACCGCCGAGCAGTTGGCGCATGCGATTTTCCCGATCGGTGACACCCCCAAGCCGCAGATCCGCGCCGAAGCCGCCGAGCGTGGACTGGCGGTCGCGAAAAAGCCTGACAGTCATGACATCTGCTTCATCCCGTCCGGAGACACCCAGGCCTTCCTGGGCGCCCGTATCGGGGTGCGCCGCGGTTCGGTGATCGACAACGAAGGCACCGTGCTCGCCGAACACGATGGCGTGCACGGTTTCACCATCGGGCAACGCAAGGGTCTCGGTATCGCCGGGCCGGGCGCAGACGGCCGCCCGCGCTACGTCACCGGCATCGATGCCGAGACGGGCACGGTGCGCGTCGGATCTGTCGAAGACCTCGAAATCCGGGAGCTGACCGGCGACAAGCCGGTGTTCACCAGCGGGACCCCGCTGGCCGGCCCGGTGGAATGCCAGGTCCAGGTACGGGCCCACGGCGGGATCACCGACGCGGTGGCCGAACTGCGCGACGGCCGGCTGGTGGTGTCCCTGCGGACTCCGCTGCGCGGCGTCGCGCCCGGCCAGACGATGGTGCTGTACCGGCCCGACGCCGACGGTGACGAGGTCATCGCCAGCGCGACGATCGCACGCGCGTGAACGCCATCGCATGAGTGTTGTCGCATGAGTGCGTTTTCGACGGCCACCGGTATCGGATCCTGGCCCGGAACCGACCCACGAGCCGCCGCCGAAGTCGTCGTCGGTGAACTCCACCACCTGTCGCATCTCGTGGAGCTGCCGGCCCGGGGTATCGGCGCCGACCTGATCGGCCGGGCCGGGGCTCTGCTGGTCGACATCGGCATCGACACCGTGCCGCGGGGGTATCGCATCGCCGGAGGGCGTAGCGCTGCCCGGCGCCGGGCGGTCAGCCTGCTCGGTGAGGACATCGACGCACTCGAAGAGGCTTGGGAGCGCGCCGGTTTGCGCGGCAGCGGCCGTGCGGTCAAGGTGCAGGCGCCAGGCCCGATCACGCTGGCCGCCCAATTAGAACTGCCCAACGGGCATCGTGCCATCACCGACCGGGGTGCGCTGCGGGATCTTTCGGCGTCCCTGGCCGAGGGGTTGGCGTCCCACCGGGCCGAGGTGGCTCGGCGGCTGGAGGCCTCGGTGGTGGTGCAGCTCGATGAACCGTCGCTGCCTGCCGCCCTGGCCGGGCGACTGTCCGGGGTCACCAGCTTCACCCCGGTGCATCCCGTGGACGAGCCGGTGGCGATGAACCTGTTGGACGCGTGTGTGGCGGCGGCCGGCTCGGACGTCGCATTGCACAGCTGCGCGCCCGAGCTGCCATGGAAGGCGCTGTTGCGCAGTGCAATTCAGGCAGTGTCGGTTGACGTGTCGACCCTGACGCCAGCCGATCTGGACGGCATCGGGGAATTCGTCGACTCGGGCCGGACCGTGTTGCTCGGCGTGGTGCCCGCCACGGCCCCCGACGGTCGGCCCTCGGTCGAAGAGATCGCCAAGACGGCGGTGACGCTGACCGACCGCCTGGGTTTCGCGCGGTCTGTGCTGCGCGACCGTATCGGCATCACCCCGGCCTGCGGTCTGGCCGGAGCCACTGCTCAGTGGGCGCGCACCGCAGTCGAACTCGCGCAGAAGGCGGCCGATGCGTTCGCCGAGGATCCCGACGCCATCTGACCAACGCAGCGGACGCGCGCTAGCGGTCTCGCAGCTCCCGGCGCAGGATCTTGCCTGCCGACGACTTGGGAATGGCATCGATGAATTCGACCTGGCGTACTTTCTTGTACGGTGCGACCAGCCCGGCCACGAACGTCATCACCTCGTCGGCGTTCAACTCGCAGGAAGGTTGTTTGACCACAAAGGCTTTGGGAACTTCTTCACCGGATTCGTGGTCCTGCACACCGATCACCGCAGCGTCGGCGATACTCGGGTGGCCCAGCAACACGGCCTCCAGCTCGGCCGGTGGCACCTGGTAGCCCTTGTACTTGATGAGTTCCTTGAGCCGGTCCACGACGTAGACGCAGCCGTTGGAATCGACCTGCGCCAGATCCCCGGTGTGCAGAAATCCGTCGGCGTCGATGGTCTCCTGCGTTGCCGCCTCGTTGTTGAGGTAGCCGGCCATCACGTTCGGCCCCTTGAACCACAGTTCGCCGGTTGCGCTCAAACCTTCTGCCGGAATACCGATTTCATTACCCGTGTCGGGATCGACAAGCTTGCTGACACCGTTGGGCACGGTCCAGCCGCACGAGTCCAAAGGTGCGACCGTGCCGACTGTCGCCAGCCCACCGTCGTGCGGGGTGATGTGGCTGACCGGGCTCAGTTCGCTCATGCCGTAACCCTGAGACACCGTGCAACCCAATCGTTCTGCCACCGCGCGGCCGAGGTCGGCGTCGAGCGATGCCGCACCGGACAGAACGGCCCGCAGCGAAGACAGATCATAGGAGTCGACCAGCGGATGCTTGGCCAGGGCGACGGCCACCGGCGGGGCGATGTAGACGAACGTGCACCGGTGGTTGGCGATGTTGCCCAGGAATTCACCGAGATCGAACGACGGCATGATGACCAGCCGCGCCCGGGCATGCAGAGCGGCATTGAGAAGCACTGTCATGCCGTAGATGTGGAAGAACGGCAGCACGGCCAGCAGCCGGTCGTCGGCGGTGAGGCCCTGCAAGGGGCGGATCTGGGCCACGTTGGCGGTCAGGTTGGCGTGCGTGAGCATGACGCCCTTGGGGTTGGCCGTGGTGCCCGAACTGTATGGCAGCGCGGCCAGGTGCGTGGCCGGATCGAAGGTCACCTCCGGTGCCGGGCCGTCACCCCCGAGGCCGACGTCGTCGAGTACCACCACTTGGTCCTTGGTATCCAAGCCAGCGGCGGCGGCTCCTTCCAATGCCTGCGGCAGCAGTGCGCTCACCGTGACCAATAGGCGCGCCTTCGAATCCTTGAGCTGCTTGGCGATGTCGCGTGCGGTGAACAACGCGTTGACGGTGGTGGCGGTGGCCCCGGCACGCAGGATGCCGTGGAACGCGATCGCGAAACCGGAGCTGTTGAGGGACAGCAGGGCCACCACATCGCCGACGCCGATCCCGCGAGCGGCCAACCCGCCGGCGAACGCATCGATCTGTCGCACCAGATCGCCGTAGCTGGTCTCGATGCCGGACTTGGCGTCCACCAGGGCGATCCGGTCGGCATCGGCAGGGGACATGTCGGCGAAGAGATAGTCGTAGATGCTGACGGTCGGCAGCTCGACGTCGGGGAAGGGGCTGGCGATACTCATGGCTGACTCCGATCAGTTCTCGTCGAGTTGTTTGATGAGCCGGCGTGAGGCGACCAACCGGAACGAGGCATCGACGAGTTCGCGCACTTCGACCCAATCCACCTTGGCGGCAGTGAAATCCAGACCCAGCCAGCCGAAGGGCCCCATGTAGGCCGGGAAGAAGAATCGGTCGTCCTGTTCCAGGGCCCGGCGATCGCTCTCGTCGACCTTGATCAGGAGCGAATGCGGGAACGGCACCATCTCACCGCCGCGTTCGGGCTTCACATTGCCGCCGTACATGGCGAACATCTTCGGTGCGCAGAACACCGGCCGGCCCCACGAGACTTTCTCGAAGGCCTCGGGAAAACCCAGCGCGATGGTGCGCAGATCGGCCAGGCCCAAGTCGTCGTCGCTGAACATGATCGGGTGCGGCATCCTGCCAGATTAGTGGGCCTGTCGGTTCGCTCGACTAGCCTGCTCAGAGTGAGTGAGAAGCCAACCGGAGATGCCGAGGCCGCGCTGCCCGAACAGCCTGACGCCGACCTGCGCCGCCGCTGGCAGGAGCTTGCCGACGAGGTGCGTGAACATCAGTTCCGCTACTACGTCAAGGACGCGCCGATCATCTCAGATGCCGAGTTCGACGCCTTGCTGCGGGAATTGCAGGACATCGAATCCACCATTCCGGAACTGCGCACCCCGGACTCGCCCACCCAATTGGTCGGCGGGGCCGGATTCGCCACCGACTTCGCTCCGGCCGAGCATCTGGAACGGATGCTGTCCCTGGACAACGTGTTCGACTCCGACGAGCTGTCGGCCTGGGCGGCACGCATCAAGGGGGAGATCGGCGACGCCGCTCACTACCTGTGCGAGCTGAAGATCGACGGCGTCGCGCTGGCGCTGGTCTACCGGCAGGGCCGGCTGGTCCGGGCCGCGACCCGCGGCGACGGGCGCACCGGTGAGGACGTCACGCTCAACGCCCGCACGATCGCCGACATCCCCGAACAGTTGACGCCCTCGGACGAGTTCCCGGTGCCCGCGGTGCTTGAGGTGCGCGGGGAGGTGTTCTTCCGGGTCGCCGACTTCGAGGACCTCAACGCCGGTTTGGTGGCCGAGGGCAAGCCCCCGTTCGCCAACCCACGCAACAGTGCCGCAGGCTCGCTGCGACAGAAGAACCCGGCGGTCACCGCGCGCCGCAAGTTGCGGATGATCTGTCACGGGCTCGGTCACATCGAAAGTGCCGGTGGGTTTCCGTTCACCTCGCTGCACGACGCCTACCGCGCGCTGGGCCAATGGGGCCTGCCGGTGTCCGCCCACACCGCCAAGGTTTCCGGCGTCGCCGCGGTCGCCGAACGGATCGCCTACTGGGGCGAGCACCGTCACGACGTCGACCACGAGATCGACGGGCTGGTGGTCAAGGTCGACGAGGTGGCGCTGCAGCGTCGGCTCGGCTCGACATCACGCGCGCCGCGCTGGGCGGTGGCCTACAAGTACCCACCGGAGGAAGCCACCACCAAGCTGCTCGATATCCGGGTCAGTGTGGGCCGTACCGGCCGGGTCACCCCGTTCGCCTACATGGAACCGGTCAAGGTGGCCGGCTCGACCGTCGGCCTGGCCACCCTGCACAACGCCACCGAAGTCGAGCGCAAGGGCGTGCTGATCGGCGACACCGTCGTGATCCGTAAGGCCGGCGACGTCATCCCCGAGGTGCTCGGCCCGGTGGTCGACCTGCGCGACGGCACCGAGCGCCCGTTCGTCATGCCCACCAACTGCCCCGAATGCGGTACCCGGCTGGCCCCGGCCAAGGAGGGCGACGCCGACATCCGCTGCCCCAATACCCGTAGTTGCCCGGCGCAGTTGCGGGAGAGGGTGTTTCACGTCGCGGGCCGCGGTGCGTTCGACATCGAGGGGCTGGGCTACGAGGCGGCCACCGCGCTGCTGCAGGCCGGGGTGATCGCGGACGAGGGCGATCTGTTCACCCTGACCGCCGACGAGTTGCTGCGCACCGAGCTGTTCACCACCAAGAAGGGTGAGCTTTCGGCCAACGGCAAGCGCCTGCTGGCGAACCTGGACAAAGCCAAGGCCCAGCCACTGTGGCGGGTTCTGGTGGCGCTGTCGATCCGCCATGTCGGTCCCACGGCGGCCCGTGCGCTGGCCACTGAGTTCGCCAGTCTGGACGCTATCGTCGCGGCGTCCGAGGAGCGGTTGGCCGCGGTGGAAGGGGTGGGCCCGACGATCGCCGCCGCGGTGGTGGACTGGTTCACCGTGGACTGGCATCGCGCCATCGTGGACAAATGGCGCGCGGCCGGGGTGCGGATGGCCGACGAGCGCGACGCCAGCATCGAGCGGACGTTGGAGGGCTTGTCGATCGTGGTGACCGGGTCCCTGCCCGGGTTTTCGCGTGACGAGGCCAAAGAGGCGATCATCAGCCGCGGTGGCAAGGCCGCCAGCTCGGTGTCGAAGAAGACCGCGTACGTGGTGGCCGGGGATGCGCCCGGATCCAAGTACGACAAGGCCGTCGAGCTCGGTGTTCCGATCCTCGACGAGGACGGCTTCCGGACACTGCTGGCCGACGGCCCGCCGGCGGCCGGGGACTGACCCGGTCTCAGCGCAGGATCGTCGCGACGATCCCGGCCAGATAACCCAACCGGGCCACCTCCGAGGGACGGAAGCCCGGTCCGCCGGGCCGTCCCAACACGACGGCGGTGTCGTGGTCACCCAACGGTGCGGCCGCCAGGCTGGTGTCCATGTCGCGCCAGACCTGCGGCACCCAGTCGTCGGTGCCGTCGAGCGCAGTGGCCCGCTGCAGCGGCAACCAGGGCGCAGACTCGGCCCGCGTCTCGGGGGCGCCGTGGCTGGCGGCGAGGCGCTCCACGCCCGCCGGGATGGAGCGGACCACCGTGCACCAACCGACGCGGAGCACCCGAGGCGCCTCCTCGGCGAGCACCTGCAGGCGACCGGCCCTGGAGTGGGCCGCGGCGACGTGGTCGATCAACTCAAGTTCACGATGCGCTTCCAGCAGCCCGGTATGCGGGCGAATGCTGTCGACGTAGACCCCGGACAGGTTCTCGGCGGCGGTGATCAGTGTGTCCGGCATCGAGCCCTGCGGCAGCTCGACGACGAGATCGTCGATCGCGTAGCCGGCGCCCCGCTCGACGACGTCGAGCGACAGGATGTCGGCGTTGACCGAGCCGAGCGCCACGGCGAGCGAGCCGAGGCTGCCTGGTCGGTCCTCAAGCTGGACCCGCAGCAGATACGAAGACACGCGCATCACTGTTTCACAGGGGCCGGGGATGAGCATGCCGGTGCACTGCCGACGACGCATGTCGATTCCCCGGGTCGCTGCGCTCCTGCCCGCCGAACGATTTGGTGGCGTGACTAGGCTGCTTTGTCGTGTCGAAGATCTCCCGAGACGAGGTTGCCCATCTGGCGCGTCTGGCGCGTCTGGCGCTGACCGATGACGAACTGGACAGTTACGCCGGCCAGCTGGATGCCATCCTCGGCCACGTCAGCCAGATCCAGTCCGTCGACGTCACCGGCGTCGAGGCCACCGACAACCCGCTCAAGGATGTCAACGTGACCCGGCCCGACACCGTCGTGCCCTGCCTGACGCAGGACGAGGCGCTGGCCGCGGCGCCGCGCGCTGAAGATGGACGCTTTGCCGTGCCGCGGATTCTGGGAGAGGGTGAATAAGAGCATGAGTGAGCTGATCCGTCGTGATGCGGCGACCCTGGGCGCCCAGATCGCGGCCAAGGAAGTCTCGTCGACCGAGGTGACCCAGGCCCACCTGGACCAGATCGCGGACACCGATGACCGGTTCAACGCGTTCCTGCACGTGGCCGCGGACGCCGCGCTGGCCGCCGCCGCCCGCATCGACGCCGCCGTGGCCGCCGGTGAGACACTGCCCTCACCGCTGGCCGGCGTGCCCCTGGCGCTCAAGGACGTCTTCACCGCCACCGACATGCCGACCACGGCGGGGTCCAAGATCCTCGAAGGGTGGCGTGCGCCATACGACGCGACGGTGACCGCCAAGCTGCGCGCCGCCGGCATCCCGATCCTGGGCAAGACGAACATGGACGAGTTCGCCATGGGCAGCTCGACGGAGAATTCGGCCTACGGCCCGACCCGCAACCCGTGGAACACCGAGCGGGTGCCCGGCGGTTCGGGCGGCGGCAGTGCCGCCGCACTGGCCGCCTACCAGGCGCCGCTGGCCATCGGTACCGACACCGGCGGGTCGATCCGGCAGCCGGCCGCGCTGACCGCGACCGTCGGCGTCAAACCGACGTACGGCACGGTCTCGCGCTACGGCCTGATCGCCTGTGCGTCCTCCCTCGATCAGGGCGGCCCCTGCGCTCGGACCGTGATGGACACGGCGCTGCTGCACCAGGTGATCGCCGGCCACGATCCGCGGGATTCCACCTCCGTCGATGCCGCGGTGCCCGATGTGGTCGGTGCCGCCAAGGCCGGTGCGGCAGGCGATCTCAAGGGCGTGCGGGTTGGCGTGGTCAAGCAGCTGCGCGGGGAGGGATACCAGCCCGGCGTGCTGGAGTCGTTCAACGCCGCCGTCGCCCAGCTGACCGCGCTCGGTGCCGAAGTCACCGAGGTCGACTGCCCGAACTTCGACCACGCGATGGATGCCTACTACCTGATCCTGCCGTCAGAGGTGTCGAGCAACCTCGCCCGCTTCGACGCGATGCGGTTCGGCCTGCGCGTCGGCGACGACGGCACGCGCAGCGCCGAAGAGGTCATGGCGCTGACCCGGGCGGCCGGATTCGGACCAGAAGTCAAGCGCCGCATCATGATCGGCACCTACGCACTGTCGGCGGGCTACTACGACGCCTACTACAACCAGGCCCAGAAGGTGCGGACGCTGATCGCTCGCGACCTGGAGCGGGCCTATCAGAGCGTGGACGTGCTGGTGTCTCCGGCGACCCCGACGACGGCGTTCCGGCTGGGGGAGAAGGTCGACGATCCGCTGTCGATGTACCTGTTCGACCTGTGCACGCTGCCGCTGAACCTGGCCGGGCACTGCGGCATGTCGGTGCCGTCGGGTCTGTCACCCGACGACGGCCTGCCCGTCGGTCTGCAGATCATGGCGCCCGCCTTGGCCGATGACCGGCTCTACCGCGTCGGCGCAGCCTACGAGGCGGCTCGCGGACCGCTGCCCAGCGCTTTGTAGCCCGCACGCCCTTATCCACGGCACGGTCCTGTCAGGCGAGGCAAGATGGTGCCCATGCGCATCGGAGTTCTCACCGGCGGCGGTGACTGTCCTGGCCTGAATGCGGTGATCCGGGCGGTGGTGCGTACCTGTGACCAGCGGTACGGCTCGACGGTGGTCGGATTTCTCGACGGCTGGCGCGGCCTGTTGGAGGATCGGCGCATCCAGCTGGCCAACGACGATCGCAACGATCGGCTGCTGGCCAAGGGCGGCACCATGTTGGGCACCGCGCGCGTCAACCCCGACAAGCTGCGGGCCGGGCTGGACCAGATCAAGCAGACGCTGGAAGACAACGGGATCGACGTGTTGATCCCGATCGGTGGTGAGGGCACGCTGACGGCCGCGCACTGGTTGTCCGAGGAGAACGTGCCGGTGGTCGGGGTGCCCAAGACCATCGACAACGACATCGACTGCACCGACGCGACTTTCGGCCACGACACCGCCCTGCAGGTGGCGACCGAGGCGATCGACCGGCTGCACAGCACCGCCGAGTCGCATCAGCGGGTGATGCTGGTCGAGGTGATGGGCCGGCATGCCGGTTGGATCGCGCTGAACGCCGGGTTGGCCTCCGGCGCCCACATGACGCTGATCCCCGAGCAGCCCTTCGACGTCGAGGAGGTGTGCCGGTTGGTCAAGAAGCGGTTCCAGCATGGATCGGCGCACTTCATCTGCGTGGTCGCCGAGGGCGCCAAGCCCGCGGAGGGGACGATGCAGCTGCGCCAGGGCGGGATGGACGAGTTCGGACATGAGAAATTCACCGGCGTCGCACAGCAATTGGCGCTCGAGGTCGAGAAGCGGATCAAGAAGGATGTGCGGGTGACCGTGCTCGGGCATGTGCAGCGGGGCGGTACGCCGACGGCCTACGACCGGGTGCTGGCCACCCGGTTCGGAGTCAACGCCGCCGACGCCGCCCATGCCGGCGAGTACGGGATGATGGTGTCACTGCGGGGCCAGGACATCGGCCGGGTGTCCCTGGCCGACGCGACGCGTCAGCTCAAGCTGGTGCCGCAGTCCCGCTACGACGACGCCGCGGAGTTCTTCGGCTGATCTCACACCGGCGAACAGACACAGATGTACCCGTTCACCTGCGATAACGGGTACATCTGCGTCTGCTCGCCGAGGAGAATCGGACCCAACTAGGATCGACGGCATGTCTGTCGCCACCGCTGAACTCGTCGACTACGACGACGTCATCGCCACCTACGAGCCCGTGATGGGCATGGAGGTGCACGTCGAGCTGTCCACGGCCACCAAGATGTTCTGCGGCTGCGCCAACCGGTTCGGCGCCGAGCCCAACACGCTGGTCTGCCCGGTGTGCCTGGGCCTGCCCGGCTCGCTGCCGGTGCTCAACGAGGCGGCCGTCGAGTCGGCGATCCGCATCGGTCTGGCGCTCAACTGCGACATCGCGCCCTGGGGTCGGTTCGCGCGGAAGAACTACTTCTATCCCGACCAGCCCAAGAACTATCAGATCTCGCAATACGACGAGCCGATCGCGATCAACGGCTACCTCGACGTGCCGCTCGATGACGGCACCACCTTCCGCGTCGAGATCGAACGTGCGCACATGGAAGAGGACACCGGCAAGCTGACTCACCTGGGCAGCGACACCGGCCGCATTGCGGGTGCGACGACCTCGTTGGCCGACTTCAACCGGGCCGGCGTTCCGCTGATCGAGATCGTCACCAAGCCGATCGAAGGCACCGGCGCGCGGGCACCGGAAATCGCCCGGGCCTACGTCACGGCACTGCGAGACCTGCTGCGCGGCCTGGGTGTGTCAGACGTGCGGATGGACCAGGGATCGATGCGGTGTGACTCGAACCTGTCACTGAAGCCCATCGGCGCCGCCGAATTCGGCACCCGCACCGAGACCAAGAACGTGAACTCGCTCAAGAGCGTCGAGGTGGCCGTCCGCTACGAAATGCGCCGCCAGGCCGCCGTTCTCGATGCCGGCGGCACAGTCACCCAGGAGACGCGGCACTTCCACGAGGACGGCTACACCTCGCCCGGCCGCAGCAAGGAAACCGCGCAGGACTACCGCTACTTCCCCGAGCCCGACCTGGAGCCGGTGGCCCCCAGCGCCGAGCTGGTCGAGCGGTTGCGTCAGACCATTCCCGAGCTGCCGTGGTTGTCGCGCAAGCGGATTCAGCAAGAGTGGGGCATCTCCGACGAGGTGATGCGCGACCTGGTCAACGCCGGGGCCGTCGAGCTGGTGGCGGCCACCGTGGAGCACGGTGCCTCCAGCGAGTCCGCGCGGGCCTGGTGGGGCAACTTCCTGGTGCAGAAGGCCAATGAATCCGAGGTCGAACTGGAGGCATTGCCGATCACGCCGGCGCAGGTGGCCGCGGTGGTCAAACTGGTCGACGACGGCAAGCTGTCGAACAAGCTGGCCCGCCAGGTCGTCGAGGGGGTGCTCGCCGGCGAGGGGGAACCCGAGCAGGTGATGACCGATCGCGGTCTGGCGCTGGTGCGCGACGACTCGGTGATCCAGGCTGCCGTCGACGAAGCGCTGGCCGCCAACCCGGACGTCGCCGACAAGATCCGCGGCGGCAAGATCCAGGCCGCCGGCGCGATCGTCGGTGCGGTCATGAAGGCGACCAAGGGCTCGGCCGACGCGGCCCGCGTCCGTGAGTTGGTCCTGGCCGCCTGCGGCCAGAGCGGGTGACGGCGCGCTATTCGCGCGCTATTTGACGGCTCCGGCGAACATGGTCATCGCCGCGGCGGCATATTGCTCCAGGCGCTCACGCGGGTAGCTGTCCGGGTCGTGCGCGGCGAGCCGGCCGAGCATCTCGGCGAACGACAGCAACGTATGGCCCAGTAACTCCGGGTCGAGCGCCGACAGGCGCGGATCCACCGCGATGCCGGCTTTCGCCATTTGCTCGACGTGCGTGAGGATCTGACTGCGGGCGTTGCGGACCGCCGCGCGGTAGTCGCGGGGTGCACTGTCGGGCACGGTCAGGATGAGGCGCCAGCGGGTCGGGCTCTCCAGCACGCAACGCAGGAATGCGGTGACCGTCGCGGTATAGGCGTCCGTCGGTCCGGAAGCCGACAGGTCCGCGGGCAGGGCGGCGATCACCTGGTTCAGGCCGTGGTGGTGCTCGCGGATGAGCAGGGCGGTGACGAGTTCGGCGCGCGTGCGAAACGCGGTGTAGAGCACGGGCTTGCCGACGCCGGCCACCTCGGCCACCGCCTCCATCCGCAACTCGTGCAGGGGACAGTCATGGAGCACGGTCAACGCTGCGTCGAGCAGTTGCTCGCGCCGTTCTTCACGCGGTAGCCGCGGTGCATATCTGCGGCGCTGGCGGTCAGGCACCCGGCCAATGCTACGTCATCGTTATCTGATCGTGATACTCACCGCAGGCTCTTTGGATTCATGGTGACGCGCCCGCGGCGGTCGACCAGCCACATCCTCGCCGGCCGGCTTAGCGCGGAATCTGTTGTCCGTCAGGTCTTGTCGGCGCTGCTGCGCGGGAAGCCGCCGCCCTGCGGGAAGAGCGGGAAGACGACGTCGTCGAAATTCTCGGCATCTCCGGCGGTCCGGTTCACCGTCGCTCCCCACACGTTGCCGTCGGGGGACACCTGCAACGCCCAGGCGTGCCCGCGCACGTTCTCGCGGACCACCTCGGGGTCACCGGTGACCGCGCCGGTATCCGGCGCCAGCCGCACAGCGACGGTCATCTTCGTGTTGACCAAGTTGACCAACACCGTGCCCTCCAGCGCGGCGCACCCGGCCACGCCCGGCCGATCCGGCCACGTCCACACCGTCGACACCTTCGAATCCTTGGTGATCCGCTGCAGACGGTCGGCAGTCGGTGTGCGGTCGGTGATGTACAGCGAGCCGTCCGACGGGTCGACGCACATGCCGCCGCCGGCGCCGAGACCGCTCAGCGCCGTGGTGATCGGCGCCTGGTTGACTGTGGTGGGCTGTTCGATGCGCAGGACCTTGCCGGCCAACGAGGCCGGATCGGCCGCGGCCGCCGGATTCCCGGCATCACCGGTCTGCACCAGCAGCGTGGTCTTGCTGGTGAACGTCAAAGAGCCGGTATTGCCGACAGCGCCCTTGGGGATGCCGGTCAGGATCGGCTTCGGCACGTCGCCGTCGGCGATGCGGATCACCCGGTTGTCGCTCGGTGTGCTGACGTAGGCGTACATCAACCGGTCCTGGCTGTAGGTCGGCGACAGCACGATGTCCATCAGGCCGCCATCTCCGGACGGATCGACCGGGAGGACCACCTTGACCTTCGGCTCGGCCTTGACCGACACCTGCTTGACCGCGCCGGTGAGACGCTCGGCCACCAGCGCCGACTGGCTGTCCGGCAGCATGATCAAACCGCTGGTGCTGTCCAGGCAGCCCTGCATCACCCCCTGCGCCTTGCATTCCTTGGGGAACGGTTTGGCGGGCAGCGGTGGCGGCGGCGGTGGCGTGGTCGTCGGCCCCGGCGCCATCTTGGGTTCGGTCGTGAAGGGCTCGGACTGGGCCGCGTCGAACCGGGCACATCCCGAGCCGACCAGCATCGCGGCACACAGAACGGCGGCCACCCCCGTCATCCGCCGACGCGATTTCATGCCGCCAGATTACGGATCGCTCGGCAGTGCGCGCCACGTCGGGACCGCCCGGCGTGCTCATCCGTGCCGATACCAGGTGGAAGCGCCGGGGTAAATACCCGGATCGGACCGAACTTGCACTTACCCTGGCAGCTGTGACCAGTCACCCGCAGGACCCTCAAGCCTGGCAACGACCGGGTTACTCGGACGATTCCGCCAGGCCGGCCGGGGCCAGCCTGGTCGACCCCGAAGACGATCTGCCGTCGGCGACCTACGGCGGCGACTTCGAAACCACCGCGATCCCGCGCTACGACTCCGCCAAGCCGGAGGATCAGTCGGCGTTCAGCCTGGTCTCCGACCCTGAGCCGCTGCCCTACCTGCAGCCGGGCGCGCCCGGCCCGGTGGGGCCGTTCTCGGCGGAACCGGCAGAGATCGAACGTGACGAGTTCGTCGACGACCGCATCAAAGCGGCCGGGCGGCGCGGCACCCAGGATCTTGGTCTGCTGATCTTGCGGGTGGCCCTGGGTGGGCTGATGGTGATCCACGGCCTGCAGAAGGCCTTCGGTTGGTGGGGCGGGCCGGGACTGGACGGGTTCAACGCCTCACTGGGCGAGATGGGTTACAAGAACGCCGACATCCTCACCTACGCGGCCACCGGTGGACAGATCGCCGCCGGGGTGCTGCTGGTGCTGGGGCTGTTCACGCCCATCGCGGCGGCCGGTGCACTGGCCTACCTGATCAACGGGGTGCTCGCCGCGGCGATGGCCGCCCACGAAGAGGCCCGGCTCTCGGAGCTGCTCACCGACGGAACCGAATACCGGCTCATCGTCGTCGCGGCTGCCGCCGCGCTCATCCTGACCGGCCCGGGCCGCTATGGATTCGACGCCGGCCGAGGCTGGGCCCGGCGGCCTTTCGTCGGATCGTTCGTGGCTCTGCTGCTCGGCATCGGCGGCGGCATCGCAATCTGGGTGTTGCTCAACGGCGGCAACCCACTCGGCTGACGCTCAGGCGTACGGATTCGGCACGCGACCATTGCTCACCTCGGTGAGCCGCGGCAATGTCGCGAATGTCACCGCGGGCAATCGCAGGCCGGTCCCGTCGACGAGTTCGGCGAGCGCCCACGACGACCGGTCGAATCGCAAGCCCTTGATGTCGCCCCACGCCACGGTGCGGGCGCCGGTGAGCGTCCGTGCGGTCACGGTGTCGGCGTCGGCGGTGGTGCGATAGCGGATGATCGCGGTGGACAAGGCAATTGGGATCACCAGAAGAATTCCGAACCAGGCCGGGTTGCTGAGCACCAGTGTCAGCAGGCCGAGGGTCAGGAAGCCGACTGCCAGGTGCGCCATGGGCGATATCCGGACTACGACAGGGGCGGTTGCCGATCGTGCGCTCACCCTTTCATCCTGCACCACCGCAGGCATCGGACCTGCCGGCGTCACCGCGATAGCCGTGCCGGGGCAGGGGCAATTTGACCTTTAACCTGTACGGCAGCTACCGTCGGGTGCTATGCAGACCCCCGGAATGCTCGTAGTAATTGGTTGGCGCGTTGATGCCGCGCTGGCCCTCTGCCGGGCATAGCCAACCGCATCGACGCGCCACCCTCGAACAGCTACCGGCTGTCGGGGGTTTTTTATTTGCCACAAAGCACGTCGCCACCAGTGAAAAAGTTGAAGACTTTCTGAATAGGAATGTGACGAAGACCGTGAAGAGGACATCGTGAGCGCACCGACAACGCGACCGACAACCCGGTCGGCAAGCGCGCCCGCCAACGGCGCGGCAAAGACCAGATCAGATTCGGGACAGCCCAATCGGGTTGCGCCCCAGCAACTCACCGGGGCGCAGGCCGTCGTGCGGTCGCTGGAAGAGCTCGGCGTGGACGTCGTCTTCGGCATCCCCGGCGGCGCGGTCCTGCCGGTCTACGATCCGCTTTTCGATTCACAGAAGCTGCGCCACGTGTTGGTCCGCCATGAGCAGGGTGCCGGCCACGCGGCCAGCGGCTACGCCCACGCCACCGGCAAGGTCGGCGTGATGATGGCGACCTCGGGTCCCGGCGCCACCAACCTGATCACCCCGCTGGCCGACGCCCAGATGGACTCCATTCCCGTGGTGGCCATCACCGGGCAGGTGGGCCGCAGCCTGATCGGCACCGACGCCTTCCAGGAAGCCGACATCACCGGCATGACCATGCCGATCACCAAGCACAACTTCCTCGTGCGCACCGGTGACGACATCGCGCAGGTGATGGCCGAGGCGTTCCATATCGCACGTTCGGGCCGCCCGGGCGCCGTGCTGGTCGACGTCCCGAAGGACATCCTGCAGGGTCAGTGCACGTTCTCCTGGCCGCCGCAGCTGGACCTGCCCGGCTACAAGCCGAACACCAAACCGCACAGCCGTCAGGTGCGCGAGGCGGCCAAGCTGATCGCCGCGGCACGCAAGCCGGTGCTCTACGTCGGCGGCGGCGTCATCCGCGGTGAGGCCAGTGCCGAACTGCTCGAGTTGGCCGAGCTGACCGGCATCCCCGTCGTCACCACGCTGATGGCGCGCGGCGCGTTCCCCGACAGCCACCAGCAGAACCTCGGGATGCCGGGTATGCACGGCACCGTGGCCGCGGTGGGCGCCCTGCAGCGCAGCGACCTGCTGATCGCCCTGGGCACCCGCTTCGACGACCGGGTGACGGGTCAGCTGTCGTCCTTCGCGCCCGAGGCCAAGGTGATCCACGCCGACATCGACCCCGCCGAGATCGGTAAGAACCGGCACGCCGACGTGCCGATCGTCGGTGACGTCAAGGCCGTCATCGCCGACCTCATCGAGGTGCTGCGCCGTGACGACACCACCAGTGCCACATTGAAATTGGACAGCTGGTGGGAGTACCTGTCCGGTCTCAAGGCGACCTACCCGTTGAGCTACGGCCCGCAGAGTGACGGCAGCCTGAGCCCCGAATATGTGATCGAGAAGCTGGGACAGATCGCCGGTCCGGACGCGGTGTACGTGGCCGGGGTGGGCCAGCACCAGATGTGGGCCGCACAGTTCGTCAAGTACGAGAATCCCAAGACTTGGCTGAACTCGGGTGGCCTGGGCACCATGGGCTTCGCCGTTCCGGCGGCCATGGGTGCCAAGTTCGCCCGGCCCGAGGCCGAGGTGTGGGCCATCGACGGCGACGGCTGCTTCCAGATGACCAATCAGGAGCTGGCCACCTGCGCCATCGAGGGTGCGCCCATCAAGGTGGCGTTGATCAACAACGGCAACCTCGGCATGGTGCGGCAGTGGCAGACACTGTTCTACGACCAGCGCTACAGCCAGACCGATCTGGCCACGCACTCGCGTCGGATTCCCGACTTCGTCAAGCTGGCCGAGGCGCTGGGCTGTGTGGGGCTGCGCTGCGAGCGGGCCGAGGACGTCGAGGATGTCATCAACCAGGCCCGCGCGATCAACGACCGCCCGGTGGTCATTGACTTCATCGTCGGTGCGGACGCCCAGGTGTGGCCGATGGTGGCCGCCGGTACCAGCAACGACGAGATCATGGCAGCGCGCGATATCCGGCCGCTGTTCGATGAGGACGACGACGAGGGGCATGCCTGATGAGCAGCAACACCACCCCCACCCACACCCTGTCGGTGCTGGTCGAGGACAAACCCGGCGTGCTGGCCCGGGTGGCCTCGCTGTTCTCTCGCCGCGGCTACAACATCCAGTCGCTGGCGGTCGGTGCCACCGAGCACAAGCACATGTCACGTATGACGATCGTGGTCAGCGTCGAGGAATCACCGCTCGAGCAGATCACCAAGCAGCTCAACAAGCTGATCAACGTGATCAAGATCGTCGAGCAGGAGGAGGACAACTCCGTCTCCCGTGAGCTCGCCCTGATCAAGGTGCGCGCCGACGCGAGCAACCGGGGACAGGTCATCGAAGCGGTGAACCTGTTCCGCGCCAAGGTCGTGGACGTGTCGACCGAGTCCCTCACGGTCGAGGCGACCGGTACGCCGGAGAAACTCGAGGCCCTGTTGCGGGTCCTGGAGCCGTACGGTATCCGCGAGATCGCACAGTCGGGCATGGTCTCGGTGTCCCGCGGTCCGCGTGGCATCAGTGCCGTCAAGTAGCGTTATTCGCCGCATAGCGCTGAACAGCTAGGAAGAGAAGGAAGAAGTTTCGCATGGCAGTTGAGATGTTTTACGACGCCGACGCGGACCTGTCGATCATTCAGGGTCGCAAGGTCGCCGTCATCGGCTACGGCAGCCAGGGGCACGCGCATTCGCTTTCGCTGCGCGACTCGGGCGTGCAGGTCAAGGTCGGCCTGAAGGAGGGCTCGAAGAGCCGCGTCAAGGTCGAGGAGCAGGGCCTTGAGGTCGACACCCCGGCCGAGGTGGCCAAGTGGGCCGACGTGATCATGGTGCTCGCACCTGACACCGCGCAGGCCGAGATCTTCAAGAACGACATCGAGCCCAACCTCGAAGACGGCAACGCGCTGTTCTTCGGCCACGGGCTGAACATCCACTTCGGTCTGATCAAGCCGCCGGCCAACGTCACCGTCGGCATGGTCGCCCCCAAGGGCCCCGGCCACCTGGTGCGCCGTCAGTTCGTCGACGGCAAGGGTGTGCCGTGCCTGATCGCCATCGACCAGGACCCCAAGGGTGAGGGCCAGGCCCTGGCGCTGTCGTACGCGGCGGCCATCGGTGGTGCCCGCGCCGGCGTCATCAAGACCACCTTCAAGGAAGAGACCGAGACCGACCTGTTCGGTGAGCAGGCCGTGCTGTGCGGTGGCACCGAGGAGCTGGTCAAGGCCGGTTTCGAGGTCATGGTCGAGGCGGGCTACGCCCCGGAGATGGCCTACTTCGAGGTGCTGCACGAGCTCAAGCTGATCGTCGACCTCATGTACGAGGGCGGTATCGCCCGCATGAACTACTCGGTGTCCGACACCGCGGAGTTCGGCGGCTACCTGTCGGGCCCGCGGGTCATCGACGCCGACACCAAGAAGCGCATGAAGGACATCCTGACCGACATCCAGGACGGCACCTTCGTCAAGCGCCTCGTCGCCAACGTCGAGGGTGGCAACAAGGAGCTCGAAGGCCTGCGCAAGGCCAACGCCGAGCACCCGATCGAGGTCACCGGCAAGAAGCTGCGCGACCTGATGAGCTGGGTCGACCGGCCGATCACCGAAACGGCTTAGTTTCTGACGACGACTGGCCAGTTATTGCACGCAAGCTTCGAAAAGGCGTGCGATAACTGGCCTTTCGGCGTTTCAGATCAGCTGGCGCAACCGATGGGGATGGGGATCTGCCCGTTCGAGGCCTTGGCATTCGCACACGCTTCTCTGAACCAGGCGCCGCCCGCGTCCCCGGTCAAGTACCCGCCACCGGCGATACCGCGCGCGTAGCCGCCACCGGCCGCGCCTTCGCGTGAGAACGCCCCACCGGCGCTGCCCGTGGCATAACCGCCACCGGCGTCGCCGCGCGAGAATGCCCCGCCGGCGTGGTTGTTGATGTAGCCCCCGCCGCCCGGATCGCCCGGTGCGGCGAATGCCTGGGCCGGTAGCGACAGCCCGGTGAATGCGAGCGCCCCCGCCGCAGCGATTCCACCGAACAGCATCTTCAGTTGCGTCGTCTTTCGGTGCCTCATCGTCAGCCCCCTGAGCCTGGCCCGAATGGTCAAGCCCCCATTTTAAGTGGCGTGCGTCACATCGGCCAGCTATGCGTTCAACCGCGTGGCCACACTGACCACGCGCCGGGCCAGGTGATCCAACGCGTCGTTCGTCGTGTCGTCGAGGTGCTCGATGTTCTCGCGGTTGGCAGTCAGGCTCACGCCGTAGGGATTGCCGTCGGCGAATTTCACCTGATCGGTGTAGCCGGGCGGCACGATGATCCCGCCGAAGTGCATCAGCGACACATACAGGTTCAGCAGCGTCGCCTCCTGACCGCCGTGCGCGGTCTGCGCCGAGGTGAACGCCGCGTACACCTTGTCGGCGAGCTTGCCCTCTGCCCACAGACCGCCCAGTGAATCCATGAACGCGCGGAACTGGGCGGTCGGAGACCCGAAACGGGTGGGGGAGCCGAAGATGACCGCGTCGGCCCACACGATGTCCTCACCAGTGGCGGTCGGAAGGTCTTTGGTCGCTTGATAATTGGCGGTCCAAGCCGGGTTGTGGGCGAAGGACTCCGGATCCTGGGTTTCGGCGATGTGGCGCAGTCGCACCTCGGCTCCGGCCGATTCCGCGGCGGCGGTGACGCGCCTGGCCATGGTGGTGCCGTGGCCGGTGGCGGAGTAGTAGATGACGGCGACCTTGGGGGCAGAGTTGGTCATGGTGCCAGCTTAGGTAGATCACGGATCCCGAACTCGCGTTTGAGCATGGTACGGGCGGCGTAGAACCCGGCCATCCCGTGCACCCCGCCGCCGGGTGGGGCGGCCGACGAGCACAGGTAGGCCCGCGGTATCGGCGTGGTCCACGGGTCGAGTCGGGGAGTGGGCCCCAACAGTGCACTGGCCATGTTGTTGCCGCCGACGCCGATGTCGCCACCGACCAGATTTGCGTTGTGCTCGTCCATCCGGGACGCGGGCACGCTGCGCACCGCGACGACGATGTCACGGAAACCCGGGGCAAATCGCTCGAAGATCTCGGTGACGGTCTCGGCCATGTCCACCGTGGAGTTGTTGGGCACGTGAACGTAGGCCCACAGCGGCCGCCGCCCGGCCTCGTCGATGCGCGACGGGTCGGCAAGGTGTGGGAGCGCCGCCAAGACCATGGGCCACTCAGCGTGGCGTCCCGCGGCGATCTCGCGCTCGGCCAAGGCCATCTGGGCGCGTCCACCACCGAGATGCAGCGTCGGTGCCTGAGCCAGACGTCCATCCCCCCAAGGGATTTCGTCGCTCAACACAAAGTCGACCTTCGCCACGCCGGGGCCATAGGTGTATCGGCTCAAGGCTCGCGCGTAGCGGGCGGGCAGAGACTTGCCATAGATCGACAACAGGGCGGTGGGTGCGGTGTCGTAGAGCACGACGCCGGCGGGCGGCTCGGTGACTTCCTGTCCGAGTATCAGTTCGCCGCCGTGGGCGAGAAGATCGGCGATCAGCGCATCTGGGATCGCCTGGGAGCCGCCGACCGGAATCGGCCACCCCACCGCATGTCCCAACGTCGCCAGCATCAACCCTGCCCCGCCCGAGACCAACGACGGCATCGTGGAAATCGTATGGGCGGCAACGCCGCTGAACAACGCACGGGCGTCGTCGCCCGCCAGGGAGCGCCACAACGGTGTGCCTTGGGCCAGGAGCCGTGGCGCGACGCGTGCCGCCGCACCCAGCGATGGGGGTATCGACCGTTTGTCCCCGAGGATGAGCCCGACAACGCCATCGCAATCGGCGGCCAACGGCCCCAACAGCCGTCGCCATGAGTCGCCGAACTCCAGTTCCGCACAGGTCCGCTCGATATCGCGGTACCCGATGGCCGCCGGCCGCTCCGGCAACGGGTTGGCATAGGCGATCTCGGGCACGGCCAGTTGCACACCGCGGGCGGTCAGGTCGTAGGCGGCGAAAAACGGGGACGCCAACGCCAACGGATGCACCGCAGAACAGATGTCATGGCTGACCCCGGCGAACTCCGGGTCGGGCAACGTACGGGCGCCGCCCCCCGCCGTCGACTGGGCTTCGATCACACGTACGGCAAGTCCGGCCCTGGCGCAGATGACAGCGGCGGACAGACCGTTGGGCCCGCTGCCGACGATTGTGACGTCCACGCCCACCAGTACACCGCACGCGGTTCGGCTGTGGTAAGGCCCACACACTAGGCTGTCCGCGTGAGTCTTCCCGTTGTTTTGATTGCCGACAAGCTCGCGGAATCGACCGTTGCCGCCCTCGGTGACCAGGTAGAGGTCAGATGGGTCGACGGCCCGGACCGCGAAAAGCTGCTCGCTGCGGTACCGGACGCCGACGCGCTGCTGGTGCGTTCCGCGACGACGGTGGACGCCGAGGTCATCGCCGCGGCCCCCAAACTCAAGATCGTCGCCCGCGCCGGCGTCGGCCTGGACAACGTCGACGTCGACGCTGCGACCGCCCGCGGCGTACTCGTCGTCAACGCGCCGACCTCGAACATTCACAGCGCCGCCGAGCACGCGCTGGCGCTGCTGCTGTCTGCGGCCCGCCAGATCCCGGCCGCCGATGCCACCCTGCGTGAGCACACCTGGAAGCGGTCGTCGTTCTCCGGCGTCGAGATCTTCGACAAGACCGTCGGCGTCGTCGGCCTCGGTCGCATCGGCCAGCTGGTCGCCCAGCGTCTCGCTGCCTTCGGCGCCCACATCGTGGCGTACGACCCCTACGTGTCCCAGGCCCGCGCGGCCCAGCTGGGCATCGAACTGCTGCCGCTGGACGAGCTGCTCGGCCGCGCCGACTTCATTTCGGTGCACCTGCCCAAGACCAAGGAGACCGCCGGTCTGCTCGGCAAGGAGAACCTGGCCAAGACCAAGCCGGGCGTTGTCATCGTCAACGCTGCCCGCGGTGGCCTGATCGATGAACAGGCGCTGGCCGACGCGATCACCAGCGGCCATGTGCGCGCCGCCGGCCTTGACGTGTTCGCCACAGAACCGTGCACCGACAGCCCGCTGTTCGAGCTGCCCCAGGTCGTCGTCACCCCGCATCTGGGCGCGTCGACCGCCGAGGCGCAGGATCGGGCCGGCACCGACGTGGCCGCGAGCGTGAAGCTGGCCCTGGCCGGCGAGTTCGTGCCGGACGCCGTCAACGTGGGCGGCGGAGCCGTCGGTGAAGAGGTCGCGCCTTGGCTGGACCTGGTGCGCAAGCTCGGCCTGCTGGCCGGTGCGCTGTCGGATGCCGCTCCGGTGTCGCTGAGCGTGCAGGCGCGTGGCGAGCTGGCCTCCGAGGACGTGGAGATCCTGAAGCTGTCGGCGCTGCGCGGGTTGTTCTCCGCCGTGGTCGACGAGCAGGTGACGTTCGTCAACGCTCCGACGTTGGCCGCCGAGCGTGGCGTGACCGCCGAGATCAGCACCGCCACCGAGAGCCCCAACCACCGCAGCGTGGTCGACGTGCGCGTGGTGCACGCCGATGGCTCCGCGATCAACGTGGCCGGCACGCTGTCCGGGCCGCAGTTGGTGGAGAAGATCGTCCAGATCAACGGTCGCAACTTCGATCTGCGCGCCGAAGGGTACAACCTCATCGTCCACTACAACGATCAGCCGGGCGCCCTCGGCAAGATCGGCACCCTGCTGGGTGGGGCGAACGTCAACATCCTGGCCGCACAATTGAGTCAGGATGTCGAGGGTGACAGCGCCATCGTGATGCTGCGCCTGGATACCGATGTGCCCGAGGATGTGCGTTCCGCGCTCGCCGCCGCGGTCGACGCCACGACGCTGGAAGTGGTTGACCTGTCATGAAACTCGCCGTAATTGCCGGTGACGGCATCGGACCCGAGGTCATCGCCGAGGCGCTCAAGGTGCTCGATGCGGTGCTGCCCGGCGTTGACCGCACCGAATATGACCTGGGCGCGCGGCGCTACCACGCGACCGGCGAACTGCTCACCACCGAGACCATCGAGGAACTGCGCGGGTACGACGCGATCCTGCTCGGCGCCATCGGTGACCCGTCGGTGCCCAGTGGTGTCCTCGAGCGCGGCCTGCTCCTCAAGCTGCGGTTCGCCCTCGATCACCATGTGAACCTGCGGCCGGGTCGGCTGTATCCCGGTGTCAGCAGCCCACTCTCGGGTGTCACCGACATCGACTTCGTCGTGGTGCGTGAAGGTACCGAGGGTCCCTACACCGGCAATGGTGGCGCGTTGCGTGTCGGCACGCCGCACGAGGTGGCCACCGAGGTCAGCGTCAACACCGCGTTCGGTGTCGAGCGGGTGGTGCGCGATGCGTTCGCTCGCGCGCAGTCCCGCCGCAAGCATCTGACCCTGGTGCACAAGACCAACGTGCTGACCTTCGCCGGCTCGCTGTGGTCGCGTGTTGTGGCCGAGGTGGGCGCGGAGTATCCCGACGTCGAGGTGGCCTATCAGCACATCGACGCCGCGACCATCCACATGGTCACCGATCCCGGCCGGTTCGATGTGATCGTCACCGACAACCTGTTCGGCGACATCATCACCGATCTGTCGGCCGCGGTGTGCGGCGGCATCGGGCTGGCGGCCAGCGGCAATATCGACGCCACCCGGACCAATCCGTCGATGTTCGAACCCGTCCACGGCAGTGCACCCGACATCGCGGGGCAGGGGATCGCCGATCCGACCGCCGCCGTGATGAGCGTGGCGCTGCTGCTCGGCCACATCGGTGAGACCGATGCGGCGGCCCGGGTCGACAAGGCGGTGTCCGAGCACCTCGCGACCCGTGGGGACGCCAAACTGTCCACCTCGCAGGTCGGCGAGCGGATCCTGTCGCTGCTGTAGTTCTTTGTGAGTCTGCGCGCCGACTCGATCGCCTACCAGCCGAGTGCCCAGCGAGGTTCGCCGTGATTGACCGGTTCGCCACGCTGACCCGTCAGTGCTGGCTGTTCGCGATCGGGTCGGCGTTCTTCGCGGTCGCCACCATGCCCGGGTTCCCGATGGTGGCCGGCGCAGGTACGACAAATGTGCTGTGCTTCCTCGGCTCCTGGTTCTTCACGACGGCGGCGTGGATGCAGCTGGTGTTGGCCGACCGCGGGGCCGGATGGTGGTCGGCCGCCACTCAATTCGCCGGCACCCTGCTGTTCAACGTGAGTACCGGGGCGTCGGTGTGGGCGCACGCCGTTCTGGCCGAGCGTCGGTTCGTGTGGGTACCCGACGCCACCGGGTCCTTGGCGTTTCTGATCAGTGGGGTGCTGGCGGTGGCTGCCGTGGGCCTGTGGTCACCGAAA
>NZ_LZJD01000117.1:0-15378 GCF_001666875.1 Mycobacterium sp. E802 | reverse complement strand
GTGCCGCGGACGGCGTGCCGGAGCCTGGATTTCCACCGCGCGGCCGAGGTGATCGACGTGGGCCGTGTGCTGGCCGCGCAGGCGCTCGACGCTCGCGACGACGCCGAGCCCGCGTTACCCGAGTAGGAACGCCGCGACCTCGGCGGCCACGCGGCGGCCCTGGGCCCGCCCGGCCTGCGCCGAGGGCACGCGGCAGGCAGGATCCAGCGGGTTCTTGCCGAATGCGGCCAGGGCGTCGTCGTCGGCGAAGATCCCGAGTGAGCGTCCGGCGAAGCCGCCGACCTCTTCGGCCGCACCGGTCCCGAACGGCGAGGGTGTCGAGCGTCCTTGGGGCACGAGCGCCACCGCGGTGTCGCAGTCGGCGGCCAGCACACGGCCCACGTCGATCACCTCGGCCGCGCGGTGGAAATCCAGGCTCCGGCACGCCGTCCGCGGCACCTCGATGAGCAGATCGGGCGGGTGCGCCGCCAACGTGTGCCGGGCGAGGGCGGCCTGGGCGATGTCGATGGTCCGGTTCATCACCTCGAAGTTGCCCAACTTGGGTACCGGCACTTCCTTCGCGCTGTCGACGAGCTGACTGTCGGCTTCATCCGGGCTGTCCGCGTCGTCAGGGTCGGCCTCGTCGCCCTCGTGGTCACCACTGCTCCCGAACAACGCAGTCGTGCTGCGCAACAACCGGTTCAGCCATTCCGCGGTGGGGCGGGCCTCGACATCCTTGGTCTCGGGTTCCTTCGGCATCTCGCGACCACCCGACTCACTGCCGGCCAGGCTGACGGCGATGGTGAGATCGGCGTTGACCGCGGCGATCGGCGCCATGGGCAGCGGGTCGAGGATGCCGCCGTCGGCGAGCAGTCGGCCGTCGAGCACGTGCGGCGCGATGACGCCGGGGATGGCGATCGACGCGCGGATCGCGGCATCCACCGGGCCGCGTTGCAACCACACCGATTTACCGGCGATCAGATCCGTCGCAACTGCGGTGTAGGGGATCGGCAGCTCCTCGATGGCGACGTCACCGAGGATGTCGCGCACCGCGTCGAGGATCTTCTCGGCACGCAGGATGCCGGCCGCGGTGATCGAGGGATCCAACAACCGCAGCACTGCCCGCTGTGTCAGCGATTTGGCCCAGTCGGCGAAATCGTCGAGCTTGCCCGCACCATGCAGGCCACCGACCAGCGCGCCCATCGAGGAGCCGGACACCCCGACGATCTCGTATCCCCGGGCCTGAAGTTCGTCGATCACCCCGATGTGCGCGTAGCCGCGGGCGCCACCACTGCCGAGGGCCAAAGCAACACGCATGCGTTCCATTGTGGATCAGGCGCCGAAGTAGCGGCCTCGACGAGCGCGTTCATGACAGGGTTGATGCGTGGCTGCGCCGACGCTCGCCCGAAAACTGGGCCGTCCCAAGCTTCGCGATGTGATCGCCGGGCTGGTGACAGGCCTGTTCTCGATCCCGGAGGGCATGGCGTACGCCAGCATCGGCGGCTTCAACCCGGTCACCGGTATCTACGCCGGCGTCGTCCCCGGCATCATCGGGTCACTGTTCGCCCGCACGGTGCTGATGGTGACGACGCTGACGAGTGCCATCGCGCTGACGTCACGCAGCGTCCTCAAAGAAGCCGGGCTGGATCCACAGGATCCGGCCAACGTCGCCGCTCTGGCCGTCGTCGTCGGTGTGGTGATGCTGGTATTCGGTCTGCTGCGGTTCGGCTCGATCATGAACTTCGTCTCCAACGCCGTGATGACCGGTTTCTCCACCGGTATCGCCCTGCAGATCATCGCCGGCGTACTCGGAGACGCCACGGGCTATAAACCCGACAGCGGCAACACGATTGGCAAGTTCATCGACTCGTTCGCGCACATCGGCCGGTGGCATCCGGAGACGGTGGCGGTCGCCTTGGGAACCGTGGCGGTGTGGGCGGTATTTCGCTTCGTCAAACCGCTGGAATCGTTTGCGACCCTGCTGGCGCTCGTCGTGGTCACTGCGGTGGTGGCCGTCGCGCACGTCGACGTCGAAACCGTCGGCGACATCGCCTCGATCGCGAATGCGCTTCCGCCGGTGACGGTTCCGAACTTCGCCGCCATGCCCGAGCTGATCGTCGGCGGTGTCGCGGTGGCACTCGTTGCGCTGGCGCAGGCCGCCGGGATTTCGGCGGCCGTACCCAACCCGGACGGCAGCCGCACCAACATGAACGGCGATTTCCTGGCCCAGGGGGCGGCCAATGTGGCGGGCGGGATGTTCGGCGCGTTGCCCGCCGGCGGCTCGCTGTCACGCACCGGGGTCGCCACCTCGGCCGGTGCGCAGACGAGGTGGGCCGGCATCTTCGCCGGGTTGTGGCTCGCGGTGTTGGTGCTGGTGGCCGGCTCGGCCGCCGAGATCATCCCGATGGCGGTGATCGGCGGGCTGATCCTGGTGATCGGTGCCGAGCTGGTGGTCGGCCGGCTGCCCGACATCAAGCTGGTGCTGCGGGTCGCGCCGCTTTCGGCACTGGCCATGCTGGTGACGTTCGCGGCCACCACACAGCTGCCGCTGCACACCGCCATCCTGATCGGTGTGATCACCTCCCTGGTGCTCTACTGCGCCAAGGCGGCCGAGACCGCCCAATTGGTGGCGCTGACCCCGTCGCCCGACGGCGGCTGGCAGGAAGGCCCGGTGCCGCAGCGGTGCGCCAGCGACGACGTCACCGTGCTGCACTACGCCGGGGTGGGCCTGTTCGCCGAGGTGGCCCGCATCGACGAAACCTGGCCGCGCACCGAGGGCACGCAGAACGCCGTCGTCGTGCTCAGTCTGCGGGCGCTGCCCGACGTGCCGTCGTCGGTGACGATCAAAGCGCTGCGCCGGTGGGCCGGGCAGTTGTCGGCCAACCACGGCAGGCTGATGATCGCCGGGGTCAACCCGGGCACCGCCGAGGTGCTGCGACGCGGTGGCCTCGATGACCTGCTGGGCGACGACGGCATCGTGCCCGCAACCGACCGCATCTTCGGTGCGCTGGACATCGCGGTCGAACGTGGCCGTGCCTGGGTGGCAGCGCGGGACGGGGATTTACCGCAACGTGATTCGAACTAGCTGCAGAGCTCGTCGGCTGCCGCCTGCGCGGCCACGATGACGGCGGCCTGGCGAGCGGGCTCGAGCTCGGCCCAGGCCACGTTGTAGGTGCCGGGTCCCGGCACCGCGTCCGGTGCCTGCACGCTCGCCAGATACGGCTCGATCTGGGCCTTGAGGTCGCCGCCCTTGGCCTCCATCCACACCTTCGCGGCATGACAGGCCTGGAAGTACTCCTCTTCCGTGGACTGCGCGTCGGCGCCGACGGCAGTGGTGACCCCGCCCGGGGACACCGCCACCTCACCCGGCTTTGCCGTCGGCGTCGGCGCTTCGGCGGTCGTGGTGGCCTGCGGGGACGGCGTCGTGGATACCGTCGGGTGCTCCTTGTCGGCCTGTGTCGAGCATCCGACGAGCAAGCCCAGGCCGGCGGCCACAACGGCTCCGGCGGTCACGCGTGAGGTCCACCTGTAACTGCGCATGGGGCCAATCTATGCAACACTGGCCGCCGTGACCCAAGGGACCGGATTCCAGGAGTGTTGTCGGGCTCGCTAGCGCGCCCGTCCGACCTGTTCCGTCGTCATCCCTGGAGTTCTTCCGATGCTGTCCACCCTCACGTCTGTTCCTGCCGTCTCCGCCCCGACCCGGCTGCGTCTGCCCGATCTGTTGCACATCACCGACCGCGCCGCCGACGACGTGTTGTCCGGCCGCTACGACCGGTTCCTGCGCAAGCTGCCCCGAGACGACCGGTGGTACACCCGGCTGTCCGGTGACGACGAGGTCGAGGTCTGGTTGATCAGCTGGGTGCCCGACAAGTCGACCGAGCTGCACGACCACGGCGGCTCGCTGGGGGCACTCACCGTGGTCTCCGGTGAGCTCGCCGAAACCCGTTGGGACGGTGAGCTGTTACGGCACCGCCGGCTCGCGGCCGGGGACCAGGCCGCGTTCCCGCTGGGCTGGGTCCACGACGTGGTGAGAGCGCCGGGGCCGGTCACGGTCGGCGCGCCCACGGTCAGCGTGCATGCCTACTCACCGCCGCTGACCGCGATGTCCTACTACGAGGTGACGTCGCAGAACACGTTGCGCCGCAACCGCACCGAGCTCACCGACGCGCCGGAGTGACAGAGATGAGCCGCATCGACGACGTGCTGGCCCGGGCGCGCGCCCGCCTGCACCGATTGCCTGCCGCCGACCTGCCCGACGCGTTGGATGCCGGCGCGGTGCTCGTCGACATCCGTCCGGCCGCCCAGCGGGCCGCCGAAGGTTCGGTGCCCGGCGCGTTGATCATCGAGCGCAACGTGCTGGAGTGGCGCTGCGACCCGACCAGTGACGCCCGCATCCCGCAGGCGGTCGACGACGACGTCTACTGGGTGATCCTGTGCTCGGAGGGCTACACCTCAAGCCTGGCCGCGGCCGCACTGCTGGATCTCGGCCTGCACCGGTCCACCGATGTGGTCGGCGGTTACCACGCGCTCGTGGCTGCTGGTCACGTGTAAAGGCGGGCGGCTCAGCCGTTTTCGCCGCTGTGCAGCATGGGCCGCAGCTTCTCGGTCTTCTCCGGTGTCCACCCCGGCGGCTGCAGGATGGCCGCCCAGGCATTGGCCACGTCCTTGACGTAGACGTGGCCATGCCCGTCGGGCACGTCGACGGCCACCGCCATGTCCGCCGACACCTGCAGGAACGTCACCACCGGGATCCACTCCATGCGCGGGGACACGTCGTAGCCGCGCGGTTCACGCAACCAATCCGGTTTGGCGAACAGCAAATCGGTGCTCCACCATGCAATGGGGTCGGAGGCGTGCTGCAGATAGACCGCACGAGGATGGCCCCATGCGGCGTCGGGCCGGTCCAGGTTCTCCGGCCTGGCCACGAAGCGGGCGTTCTCCCCGTCGTCGAATATCGGCAGCCACTGCGGTGACCCGGGATCGCGGTCACGGGTCAGCGTGGTCCAGATGGTGTTCTGGAACGTCGGGCCGGAAAACAGCGCTCCGTCGGTGCGGGCCACCAGATTGTTCAGGGCCAGGAACGGGGCCTCGCCACCGAACGATCCCAGGCTCTCGCCGAACACGACGAGCTTGGGACGTCGGTTCTCCGGCATCGCACGCACCAACTCGTCGACCGCCTCGAACAACGCCTGGCCGGCCTGCCGCGCGTTCTCCTTGTCCACCAGGAACGACAACCAGCTGGGCAGGAACGAGTACTGCATCGACACGATCGCGGTGTCGCCGTTGTACATGTACTCCAGGGCCGAGGCCTCGGCCTCGTTGATCCAACCGGTGCCCGTGGTGGTGGCCACCGCGACGACCGCGCGGTCCAGGCCACCGGTGCGCTGCAGCTCCCGGGCCGCCAATGCCGCAGTGGCCTTGATGCCGTCGGCGGAGTGCAGGCCCGCGTAGGCGCGGACCGGCTCGATCGCGGGTTTGCCGTTGAACTGCGAAAGTTGTTGGACGGTAGGGCCTGCCGATACGAAGATGCGGCCCTGATGTCCCAACGACTCCCAGGTGACCAGGGATTGGGGACCACCGGATCGCAGAACCGACGTGGGCGCGGCGAAATCCGGACTCGTCTCGTCGTTGACGGCCGAAAACGTCGTGTTGATGGTGTGCATGGCAAACCGCACCACGACGCCGTTGAGCAGGGCGATGCTCAACGCGAGCAAAAGTGACACCGTGATGACCGCCGAAACCCGCGGCGGCAGAAAGCGATCCAGGTGCAGATCGAGGAACCGCACCAGCCGGCCCACCAACTGCCCGACCTCGACGAAGAAGAACAACACCACGATCGAGAGCACCGCGGTCAGCGGGTGATCCCAGAAGCCGAGCCGCGGGACGCCCATGAAATCACGGACCTCGTCCTGCCAGATGTGGAAGTAGATGATCATCAGGACCTGGCCCACGATCCCCACGGCGACCAACGTCAACCACGCCCACTTCGGCGCCCGCGGACTGCTCTCGGCCGAGCGCATGTAGCGCACCAGCCACACCCCGAAAACACCAAGGCCGTAACCGATCGCGCCGGCCCCGCCGCTGACCAGACCCTGGAACAACGGGCCGCGGGGCAACAGCGACGGGGTCAGCGACAACCAGATGAACACCAGACCCACCGCGGTACCGAAGAACGTGTAGTGGCGCAGCCACCACACCGGCTTGGCCGCTGGTGCCTCGTCGGCCTCGACGACGGTGTCGGCAGCCGGTGCGGGAGAGTCGGTGTCGGTCACCCGTCGACCTTAGCGATGGGTGAAGTTCGCGGCGCGCTTCTCGGAGAACGCCGCCATGCCTTCCTTCTGATCGGCGGTGGCAAACGCCGAGTGGAACAGCCGGCGCTCGTAGAGCAGACCCTCGGCCAGCGTGGACTCGAAGGCACGGTTGACCGCCTCCTTGGCCATCCGCGACGCCGACAACGACATCCCGGCGATGGTCGTGGCCACGGCCAGGGCCTCGTCGATCAGGGAGTCGGCGGGCACCAGACGCGAAACCAGGCCGCCGCGTTCGGCTTCTGCGGCGTCGATGGTGCGGCCGGTCAGGATCAGATCCATGGCCTTGGCCTTGCCGATGGCCCGGGTCAGCCGCTGGGAACCGCCCATGCCCGGCAACACGCCCAGCTTGATCTCGGGTTGACCGAACTTGGCCGAATCCGCGGCGATCAGGATGTCGCACATCATGGCCAGCTCACAGCCGCCGCCCAGCGCGTAGCCGGCGACCGCGGCGATCGTCGGGGTGCGGGTGGCGGCGAACTTCGACCACAGCTCGAAGAAGTCGGCCTCGTAGACCTCGGCGAAGGAGAGCTCGGCCATTTCCTTGATGTCGGCGCCGGCGGCGAAGGCTTTCTCGTTGCCGGTGACGATGATCGCGCCGACGCTGGGATCGCGGTCCAGTTCGGCTGCGGCCGTGGTCACTTCGGTCATCACCTGGCTGTTGAGCGCGTTGAGCGCCTTGGGCCGGTTGAGCTGGATGGTGGCGACCCGGTCGGTGCGGGTCACCAGGATCGTCTCGAACTCGCTCATGTGTTGTCCTCTCAGAAGGTCAGTTCAGCTTCGGCCGGAACGAAATACGCCTCGACGTCGGCACCGGTGACGTCGGCGATCGAGGCCGGGGACCACTGCGGATTGCGGTCCTTGTCGACGAGCTGCGCTCGGATGCCCTCCACGAAATCATGGGACTTCAGGGATGCGCACGAGGTGCGGTATTCCTGGCGCAGCACGTCTTCCAGTGTCTCGAGCTTGGCGGCGCGGCGCACAGCTTCCAATGTGACTGCCAGGGACACGGGGGAGCGGGTGGCGATCAAGGTGGCGGCGTTGTCGGCGGCGGTGCCGCCAATGTTGTCGGCGGCGGTGCCGCCGTGGGCCCGCAGCGCAGCGACGATGTCGGCCACGGTCTCACCGGCATAGCACGCGTCGATCCAGTCGCGCTGTTGCACCAGGGGGCTGGCCGGCGGTTCTGAGGCGTAGGCGGCCAGGGCTTTCTGCACGCCCTCGTCGATGAGGGCCTCGGTGAACGCGGCCAGTTGATCGTGGGGCACATAGTGGTCGGCGAAGCCCATGGCGATCGCGTCGGCACCGGTGAACGGCGCACCGGTGAGCGCGGCGTGCAGGCCGAGCGCGCCCGGTGCCCGGGACAACAGATAGGTGCCGCCGACGTCGGGGATGAAGCCGATGCCGACCTCGGGCATCGCCATCTTGGTGGTGTCGGTGACCACCCGGACGCTGCCGTGGGCCGCAACGCCGACGCCGCCGCCCATCACGATGCCGTCCATCAACGCCACATAGGGTTTCGGATAGCTGCCGATGTAGGCGTTGAGCAGGTACTCGTCGTACCAGAAGCGACGCGCGTCGGCGCCGCCCGCCTTGGCGCTGTGGTACAGCGCGACCACGTCACCGCCGGCGCACAGGCCGCGTTCACCGGCGCCGGTGAGCAGCACGGTGTGAACGGAGTCGTCGTGCTCCCAGGCGTGCAGCGCCTCGGAAATGGCCGCGACCATGGGTTCGGTGAGCGAGTTGATCGCCTTGGGGCGGTTCAGCGTGAGGATGCCGACGCCGCTGCGGACACTTACTAGGACGTCCTCGTTTTCTGTCACGAGTTGCAATCTAGTTCGCCCTCCCACCGATGGCGTGCTACGGGTAGGGTTTGCCCCAAGATCGAACCTGGAAGTTTCCTGAGAGTTGATAGTCCTCGACGGGAACCTAGCCGGAACATCGATCGTTGAGCCAAGTAGTTCGTAATCGAACATCTCATAGGAGAGGAACCCGACGGTGCGCGAAACCAGCAACCCGGTATTCCGCAGCCTGCCGAAGACGCAGGGCGGATACGCACAATTCGGTACCGGAGCCGCCGGCTTCGGTGCACAGCAGGTGCAGGCGCAGCCCTACGCACAGGAGTACCTGCAGCAGCCGCAGGCCGGCGTTTCTCGTCCGCTGACGATCGACGACGTCGTCACGAAGACCGGCGTTTCGCTGGCCATCGTGTCGCTGGTCGGCATCGTCTCGTACTTCCTGGTCTCGGCCAATATCGCGCTGATGATGCCGACGTTCTTCATCGGCTCGATCGGTGGCCTGGTCCTCGTCCTGATCGCGACGTTCGGCCGCAAGCAGGACAACCCGGCCATCGTGTTGTCGTACGCGGCGTTCGAAGGCCTGTTCGTCGGCTCGGCATCGTTCCTGTTCGCCAACCTGGTCTCCAGCGGCGGGCCCGCGATGATCTTCCAGGCCGTGGTGGCCACGTTCGGCGTGTTCTTCGGCATGCTCGTCGTCTACAAGACCGGCGCCATCCGCGTGACGCCCAAGCTGACCCGGATGATCGTCGCCGGCCTGTTCGGTGTCGTCGCGCTGGCCCTGGTCAACATCCTGTTCGCGATCTTCACCGGCAACGCCCCGCTGACCGACGGCGGACCGCTGGCCATCGGCTTCTCGCTGCTGTGCATCGGCCTGGCCGCGTTCAGCTTCCTGATCGACTTCGACGCCGCCGACCAGATGATCCGCGCCGGTGCTCCGGAGAAGGCCGCCTGGGGCATCGCCCTGGGTCTGACCGTCACCCTGGTCTGGCTGTACATCGAGATCCTGCGGTTGCTGTCGTACTTCAACAACGACTAGCAGCCCTGCCCCGAGAAAGGCGTCCGCGATTGCGGGCGCCTTTTTCTTTTGCGTGTCTTGCGCCGACGGTGCACTCAGATCGTGAAATCACGCGAAATAGCGATCTGAATGCACGTTCGGCGACGACGGGGTTGTCCCCAGCGCGCGTTTCATCCCCAATTGCACAACCAAGCGACCCACGGTTGGGTTCAGTGCGCAAGGGTGGGGCAATGCACACCCCCTTCCTCGGTAGCGAGGCCGTCGCGGCCGGCATGGTGCGCAAACATGAATTGCGAAATCCCCGTGGGCCTTTCGTGGCGGTGTTCCCCGATGTGTACACCGATCGTGGCCGCGCGATGACGATGCATGAGCGCGCGACCGCGGCCTGGTTGTGGTCGCATCGACAAGGAGTGATAGCGGGGCTTTCCGCAGCTGCGCTGCACGGTGCGGAGTACGTCGACGACACGCATCCGATCGAATTGATCTGGTCCAACCGGCGGCCGCCACGTGGCATCGTCACGTTGAAAGGAAAGGTCGATGACGATGAAGTGATCGTGTGGCGGGGGCTGCCTTTCACCTCGTTGCTGCGGACGGCATTTGATCTCGGCAGGCGTGGCCCGCTCGATGATGCGGTCGCGCGGCTGGATGCACTCGGCAACGCGACACGGTTTCGCGCCGAAGATGTCGTGGCCTTCGCCTCAAAAAGACACCGGGGCGCTCGCGGAATGCGGCAACTCATCGAGGCACTGGACCTCTACGACCCCGGTGCCGAGTCGCCGAAGGAAACCTGGTTGCGGTTGTTGTTGATTCGCGCCGGATACCCACGGCCGGCCACCCAGATTCCGGTGACGAGCGCCGACGGACGTCGGCAGTACTACCTGGACATGGGGTGGGAAGAACTCAAGCTCGCCGCCGAGTACGACGGGGATCATCATCGAAAAGACCCCGTGCAATTCGCCCACGACATCGTCCGCTCCGAGGATCTCGACGCGCTGAGGTGGACGCGGATCAGAGTCACCAAGCGGCATTCCGCCGACGATGTTCTGACGCGGGTGGCCCGGGCATGGGCAGCGGCGGTGCACTCAGATCGCGAAATCGCCTGAAATCGCGATCTGAGTGCACGCTGGGCGCAAAAAATTAGGAGAGCCGCTCCACGACCATCGCCATACCCTGGCCGCCACCGACACACATGGTCTCGATGCCGAAGGTCTTGTCGTGGGTCTGCAGGTTGTTCAGCAGCGTGGCGGTGATGCGGGCACCGGTCATGCCGAACGGGTGACCCAGGGCGATCGCACCGCCGGAGACGTTCAGCTTGTCCTCATCCATGCCGAGCGCCCGGGCCGAGCCGAGCACCTGCACCGCGAATGCCTCGTTGATCTCGTACAGGTCGATGTCACCGATGCTCATCTTGGCCTGTGCCAAGGCCTTCTTGACGGCCTCGATCGGGCCCAGGCCCATGATCTCCGGCGACAGACCCGAGACGCCGGTGGAGACGATGCGGGCCAGCGGGGTCAGGCCCAGCTCCTTGGCCTTCACGTCGCTCATCACCACGAGCGCGGCAGCGCCGTCGTTCAGCGGGCAGGCGTTGCCCGCGGTGATGGTGCCGTTGGGCCGGAACACCGGCTTGAGCTGGCTGATCTTCTCGTAGGTGGTGCCGGCGCGGGGCCCGTCGTCGGTGGACACGACGGTGCCGTCGGGCAGCGTCACCGGAACGATCTCGCGCTCGAAGAAGCCGCTCTTGATGGCCTCCTCGGCCTTGTTCTGCGACCGCACGCCCCAGTGGTCCTGGTCTTCCCGGCTGATACCGGTGTGCAGCGCGACGTTCTCGGCGGTCTGGCCCATGGCGATGTAGACGTCGGGCAGCAGGCCGTCCTCACGCGGGTCGTGCCACTCGTCGGCACCTTCGGCGGCCTTGGTCGAGCGGGCCATGGCGTCGGCGTACAGCGGGTTCTTGGTGTCGGGCCAGCCGTCGGCGTTGCCGCTGGCGAAGTTCGACACGGTCTCCACACCGGCGGAGATGAACGCATGGCCCTCGCCGGCCTTGATCGCGTGGAATGCCATCCGGGTGCTCTGCAGCGACGACGAGCAGTAGCGGTTGACGGTGGTGCCCGGCAGGAAGTCGTAGCCCAGCTGCACGGCCACGGTGCGGCCGATGTTGAAGCCGGACATACCGCCGGGCTGGCCACAACCCATGATCAGGTCGTCGATCTCACGCGGATCGAGGGCCGGAACCTTGTCCAGGACGGCCTTGACCATCTGGGCGGCCAGATCATCGGGCCGCATGCTGACCAGCGATCCCTTGTTGGCCCGGCCGATCGGCGAGCGGGCGGTGGCGACGATGACGGCTTCAGGCATGACGGCTCCTGGGATCGAATGGCTTGAAAACTCAGGTTGAAACTATCCCGCGTGCACCACGATGGGCGCGGGCACCCCGGTCGAGCGGCGCCACAGCCTGCTCACCCCGCCCAGCCTGGTCAACAGCGAGGTACTGTGCGCGGTCCCGGTTTGGAGGGCCTGGTCGCCGTCCCACTCGCCCAGGACACCGCACAGTGCCGGCAACAACTGCTTGGCCGCCAACGCATAACCGGCCGCCGACGGATGGAACATGTCCTCGGAGAACAGCAGCTCAGGGGCTTTGTAGAAGTCGGGTGCCAGCAGGTCGGAGAACGGTACGGGCACGCCACCGGCAGCACGCACCACGGCAGCCTGGGCCCGGGCCAGCCGCAGGCCACGGTTGCGGGTGAATGCCCGCAACG
Source organism: Mycobacterium sp. E802 (assembly GCF_001666875.1). NCBI lineage: Bacteria > Bacillati > Actinomycetota > Actinomycetes > Mycobacteriales > Mycobacteriaceae > Mycobacterium > Mycobacterium sp. E802. Next base: position 3,521 of record NZ_LZJD01000117.1, on the reverse strand, counting down.
GCTGCGGGATCGCGGTGACCACGCCGAAATCCGGGCAGGTGCCGACCACGACGACGGCGCCTGCGGCGCGTAGCCGACGCACGGCATCCCCGAGTCGGCGGGCCGAGGGGCCGATGCCGTTGGGTTTGGTGATGTCGTTGGCGCCGATCATGATCACCGCGGCGTCCGGGGGCGGGCCCGCCACGAACATGGCGTCGATCTGGCCCGACAGCCCCTTGGAAGTGGCACCCACAATTGCCTTGGTGCTCAAGCGAACCCGCTTACCGAATTGCTCTGCGACCCCTCGCGCGATCAGCACCCCGGGCACCTCGTCGGCGATCCGGCAGCCGTAACCGGTGGCCGTCGAGTCGCCGAAGATCATCAAGTGGATGTCGAACGGGACGCCGCGTTCCCACTTCTCGACCGGGCCGCCGCCCGGTAGGTACACGCCGTCGGCGCGGGGTGGGATGTCCCAGGCTTTGGGGATCACCTGACGGGCCTGGTCGGCCTGTCCGGTCAACAGGTTGCGTGCTCCGATGTAGGCCGTAGACGCCAACGCCGTCAGGGCGAGGGCAATGGCTGACCGGCGCGGGACGCGCACGTGAGGAGCACTTCGGCTTGAACCCACGCCGATCAGTTTAGGCGGATTACCGGCCGAGTCCGCGTGGCGGAACTGCGTGGCGGTCACGGTGCTGTATCAAGTCCGGTACCAATTCAGTTTATTTGACTATTGAACTGTTTACAGATGTCAAGCTAAGTTACCCGGGTTGTCTGAGTAACGAACTTCACCTAGCACTACAAAGACGTAGGAAGTGGTGACATGACTGCACCGAGCAAGGTAACCAGGTCTCATCACGCTGGCATAAGCGCAGCTAGATCCTATCGGCGCCGGTATCCGGTGAGTGACGGCGCGCCCGTCGAGGTGGTCGAGGACGGGCCGAGCCTGGCGGGCCGATTGGTTTCGCTGGCGGCGACTCTGACAATCAAACCGACGTTGGCGATCGGTAGCCACGTACCGCATCTGCCGTGGCCGTTCGGTCTGCTCAACTTCGCCGCGCGGATGATCCGTCCGGTCCCCGGGACCATCAAGGCCACGATCGCGCTTCCGCACTGCACCGCGCAGCTCGTGCGGGCCGACGGTGTCCTGCCCGCCGACGGGAAGCGCAGCGTCATCCTGTACCTGCACGGCGGTGCGTTTCTGACCTGCGGTGCCAACACGCATTCGGGGATCGTGACCGCGTTGTCGGGGTACGCCGACAGCCCGGTGCTCGTCGTCGATTACCGGATGGTGCCCAAGCATTCGGTGGGCACCGCGATCGACGACTGTTACGACGCCTACCAGTGGCTGCGGCTGACCGGTTATGAGCCCGACCAGATCGTGCTGGCCGGCGACTCGGCAGGCGGATATCTGTCGCTGGCACTGGCCGAGCGGCTGCTCGACGAGGGCGAGATGCCCGCCGCCCTGGTCACGATGTCGCCGCTGTTCGAGATCGACAACGAGACGCGGGCCAACCACCCGAACATCCACTCCGACGCGATGTTCCCGGCGAAGGCGTTCGACGCACTCGTCGAACTCGTCGAGGCGGCCGCCAAGCGCAAGGGCGAGACCGTCTACGAGCCACTCGATCACGTCGAGCCCGGTCTGCCGCGCACGCTCATCCACGCCTCGGGCTCGGAGGTTCTGCTCAGCGATGCGCGCAAAGCCGCGCACATGCTGGCCGCCGCGGGTGTCCCGGTGGAACTGCGGATCTGGCCCGGTCAGATGCACGTTTTCCAGCTCGCCTCGCCTCTGGTGTCGGAAGCTAAGCGCTCGCTGCGCCAGATCGGCGAGTACATACGAGAGGCCACCTGGTAAGCCGTTCCGGCGCCTGGGACGATGGACGTATGCGCATCGCCAGGCACATCAGTGAGCTCATCGGTAACACCCCTTTGGTACAGCTGAACTCGGTTGTCCCGGAGGGCTCGGGCACGGTTCTGGCCAAGATCGAGTACCTGAACCCCGGTGGAAGCTCCAAGGACCGCATCGCGATCAAGATGATCGACGCCGCCGAGGCCAGTGGTGCACTCAAGCCCGGCGGCACCATCGTCGAGCCGACATCCGGCAACACCGGTGTGGGCCTGGCGCTGGTGGCCCAGCAGCGCGGCTACAAGTGCGTCTTCGTCTGCCCGGACAAGGTCAGCGAGGACAAGCGAAACGTGTTGCGCGCGTACGGCGCCGAGGTTGTGGTGTGCCCGACGGCCGTCCCGCCGGACCATCCCGACAGCTACTACAGCGTCTCCAACCGGCTCGTCACCGAGATCGACGGTGCCTGGAAGCCGGACCAGTACTCCAACCCCATGGGACCGGAGTCGCACTACGAGACGACGGGTCCGGAGATCTGGGCCGACACCGAGGGCACCGTGACGCATTTCGTCGCGGGCGTGGGCACCGGTGGCACCATCACCGGCACCGGGCGCTACCTCAAGGAGGTCTCCGACGGGCGGGTGAAGATCGTCGGCGCCGACCCGGAGGGGTCGGTGTACTCCGGCGGCACCGGCCGGCCGTACCTCGTCGAAGGTGTCGGTGAGGATTTCTGGCCGTCCGCCTATGACCCCGAGGTTCCCGACGAGATCATCGCCGTCTCGGACGCCGACTCGTTCGACATGACCCGGCGCCTGGCCCGGGAAGAGGCGCTGCTGGTCGGCGGATCGTGCGGCATGGCGGTGGTGGCCGCGCTCGAGGTGGCCCGCAAGGCCGGCCCCGACTCGGTCGTCGTCGTACTGCTGCCCGACGGCGGACGCGGCTACCTGTCGAAGATTTTCAACGACGCCTGGATGTCGTCCTACGGGTTCCTGCGCAACCGGCTCGACGGATCCATCGAGCAATCGACCGTCGGCGACGTGCTGCGCGGAAAGTCCGGTGCGCTACCGGATCTGGTGCACACCCACCCGTCTGAGACGGTGCGCGACGCGATCGGCATCTTGCGTGAATACGGTGTCTCGCAGATGCCGGTGGTCGGCGCCGAACCGCCGGTGATGGCCGGCGAGGTGGCCGGCAGCGTGTCCGAACGCGAACTGCTGTCCGCGGTATTCGAGGGCCGCGCCAAACTGGCCGACGCGGTGGCCGAGCACATGAGTCCGCCGCTGCCGTTGATCGGCGCGGGCGAGCTGGTCTCCACCGCGGCCAAGTCCCTGGCCGACGGCGACGCGGTGATGGTCGTCGAGGAGGGCAAACCCGTCGGTGTGCTGACGCGTCACGATCTGCTCGGGTTCCTGTCCGACGGTGGCAGCCGGCATTAGTCGGGCACGGTCTCATCGGTCCGTGTCGTCCTGCCAAAGCGGCTCGGCGGTGCGTAATCTGCCAGTGGAGCAGTTCCGCTTGCTGAACATCTAGGTGCCGGCAGACAGTAGCGTCCGTTCGCGGATCGCTGTCCGAATTGAGGAGAGCTTTCGACGTGACCGATCAACCGCCCCCGCCCGGGAATTACCCGCCGCCCAGATCTTGTCCCCGCGGCTTTCGCCGTCCTCGCCGTTCCAGCCGGTGTTGCCGATCTGCGGTGCGG